>NZ_JAVKEA010000171.1:0-30257 GCF_040221695.1 Coleofasciculus sp. E2-BRE-01
CGTGTTCACGAAGTCGAAACAAGTCCTTGTCACAATCCATACTGCTTGGTATAAAGCCTTTAACCGGCTTACCCTTTGAACAGGCAACCTTTCGGTTAGCCGCTACTCTTGCACAAGCTCTGACTGCCATATTTGCTACCAAATTGAATTGGTTTTTAATGGTTTGATAAGTCAAAGATTGGATAGCAATTTTGTTAGTCAGTTTTGGAGCTGTATGTTCGTTCACGTAGTTGCAAGCATCCGCAAACGCCTGAAGGGTTGCCTCTAAGAAGACCACCTGTTCAGGGGAGGGTTGAAGCTTTATGACTATCGTGAGGACTTGTTTCATGGCTACCATTGTACCACCTGGGAAATAACTGGAAATACTTCGGGCGTTTAGCCGAAGTATTTCCCGCTCTCCCCCTACGGCTTACCTCCACTTCGTTCCGGTTGAAGCCGTAGCCCCTCGCGATTTAGGTGGGATCAGTAGTTTTGCCAAGATTTGCGCCCATCTCAGTGATGCCTTAGCGGGGGTTGCGATCGCGGTTACCCTAATGCCACCCTTATGTGTGGTCGGTTTGTCGCTGTCTCAGGGAATTCGTTTAGGGGCGGGTTTAGGGAATCTGTAGGGGCGGGTTTAGGGAATCAATTCAGCTAGTCACCACTAACGGAACAACAAAACCCGCCCTCTTCACCACTAACGGAACAACGAAACCCGCCCTCCCCACCACTAACGGAACAACAAAACCCGCCCTCCCCACCGATAACTACGAACACTTACTTACTGATGGGAGATCGGCTAAGTTAGGTAAGATGACAATGCAAATTAAATAAAACCAACCAAATCTATGACAGCAACATCTACTGCGCTCAAACACGAAGTCAAAGACATATCCCTAGCCCCCGGAGGCAAACAGCGCATCGAATGGGCGGGACGGGAAATGCCCGTTTTGCGGCAAATACAGGAACGTTTTGCTCAAAATAAACCTCTGGCAGGGATTCGCCTAGTTGCTTGTTGCCACGTTACCACCGAAACTGCTCATTTAGCGATCGCGCTGAAAAATGCGGGGGCTGATGGGCTGCTAATTGCCAGTAATCCCCTGTCTACTCAAGATGATGTCGCGGCTAGCTTAGTCGCTGATTACGGGATTCCTGTCTTTGCTATCAAAGGGGAAGATAACGCCACCTATAATCGCCACGTTCAAACTGCCCTAGATCACAAACCCAATCTGATTATTGATGATGGGAGTGATGTGACGGCGACTCTGGTTAAGGAACGGCAAAACCAGATTGGTGATATTATCGGCACCACCGAGGAAACCACCACCGGAATTGTCCGCTTGCAGGCAATGTTCAATCAGGGAGTTCTCACCTTCCCCGCGATGAACGTGAATGACGCTGATACCAAGCACTTCTTTGATAACCGCTACGGTACCGGACAATCCACCCTCGATGGTATTATCCGCGCCACCAACATCTTGCTGGCTGGGAAAACCATCGTCATTGCGGGTTATGGTTGGTGTGGCAAAGGTGCGGCGATGCGGGCGCGAGGTATGGGCGCGAATGTGATTGTTACTGAAATTGACCCGATTAAGGCGATTGAAGCCGTCATGGATGGTTTCCGGGTAATGCCCATGATTGAAGCTGCATCCCATGGTGATGTGTTTATCACTGTTACCGGAAACAAGCACGTCATTCGTCCAGAACATTTTGAAGTAATGAAAGATGGCGCAATGGTGTGTAACTCCGGTCACTTCGATATTGAAATTGACCTGAAATCCTTGGCAGAGTTATCCACGGAATATCGCCAAGTTCGCAACTTTACCCAACAGTATTTCCTGAAAAACGGTAAATCTATTATCGTATTGGGTGAAGGGCGTTTGATTAACCTAGCCGCAGCCGAAGGACACCCCAGTGCGGTGATGGATATGAGCTTTGCTAACCAAGCTTTGGCGTGTGAATATCTGGTGCAGAATAAGGGCAAACTAGAACCAGGTCTACATTCCATTCCAACTGAGATTGACAAGGAAATTGGACGGCTGAAATTGCAGGCAATGGGTATCTCACTTGACACGTTAACCACTGAACAAGTTGAGTATATGAACTCGTGGACATCAGGAACCTAGTTCGGAATTTTTCGGGTGTGGTATCATGCCTGACTTGATCCTCAAAACAAGATCCCCGACTTCTTAAAGAAGTCGGGGATCTCCAGAAATCGGGGATATAATTCAGCAAATTCTCAATTGTTATCGAAAGGTTTCAGGAAAATGGCTCGACTTTCGGTTGAACTGCAACGTTATTTTTTTGAAGAAGATCGACAGCCCCAGGTGAGACTGGCAGATATCCTGTCTTTTGCCGGAGAGCGAATTTTTGGGTTTTTGTTTGTGATCCTGTCGCTTCCCTCAGCGTTACCTGTTCCAGCACCGGGTTATTCAATCCCCTTTGGTATCGTCATGCTGATTTTAGCCTTTCAGCTAATCATTGGTGCCAAACGTCCCTGGTTACCCCAGAAAGTCATGAATAGCAGGATGAAACTAGAAACAGTGCAGGGACTGGTTAAAGGAGGGACTCCCTGGTTAAAGAAGATTGAAGCGATCGCACGTCCCCGCCTAGCTTATATCTGTACCAGTCTAACGGGTCGTGTAGTGATTGGGGTGGCGATCTCGCTAATGTCCATCTCGATGATGATTCCCATTCCTGGAACCAATACCTTACCCGCGATCGGTATTTTTGTCACAGGTTTTGGCTTAATTGAAGATGATGGGGCAATTAGCTTAGGCGGATTAGTTATTTGTTTACTAGGCGGAATTCTCTCAATTTCTATTTTACTAGCCGTTTGGTTTGGCGGTGCAAGTTTGCTGGATTGGATTAAAGAAGTCCTGCGTTGAACGATGCCAGCTAAAATAAACACAAAATTTGCTGTCTTCAACTCACCCTGTTATGTCCCAAATTCAAGAACTCGCTCCTTCCCTAGACATCTCACAAGATGTTATCTTTCCTCCTGGGGAACTCTATAGCGACGAACCACCATGGGAAACTGAACTACATCTACAACAAATCATCCTACTACTCGAAAGCTTAAAATGGCTATGGCGAGATAGAAATGATTTCTACGTTGCTGGCAACCTCACCATCTATTACAGTCCCCGTCAACGCAAATCGGAAGACTTCCGGGGACCCGACTTTTTTGTCGTGCTAGACACTGAACGGAAAACTCGCAAAAGTTGGGTCGTCTGGAACGAAGATGGTAAATATCCGAATTTGATTATTGAAATCCTTTCTTCCAAAACGGCTGATACTGACAAAGGATTTAAGAAAAAACTCTACCAAGATACCTTTCGTACCCCCGATTACTTTTGGTTCGAGCCAAATACGTTAGAATTTGTCGGATTTCATTTAGTTGATGGAGACTATCAACCACTTGAACCGAATGATCAAGGACAATTGTGGAGTCAGCAGCTTGGTTTATTTCTAGGGATTCATCAGAATCAGTTGCGTTTTTTCACCCCAGAAGGGAAACTCGTACCGACACCTGAAGAAAGTGCTGACCGCTACGCCGCCAAACTGCGAGAATTAAACATCGATCCCGAAACACTCTAATATAGTCTGACTAGCGAGAAGCGGTATTTCGAGGAGCCTCATAAATTTTCCATTCGCGAATTCCCATCGGACTAAGAATAGCTTCCGCCAAACCAATTTGATCAGGGGTTCCTTCTACCATAATCAAATACTCACCTTTAGATACTAAATCGTGATAAACCTTAGCTTGCTCGTCAGGAACACCCCAACCGACTAAACCACCAACTAAACCGCCACCGGCTGCACCAACCGCACCGCCAGCAACGGCTGTCGCTAAAGCATTAGCTGCAACCGTACCAAATGCTAAAACCTGACCAGCGCCAGGAAGTAGAAACGCCGCGTAAGTGGTAATACCTAGGGCTTCCAATGCGCCCAAAACAACGCCACCAATTCCACCAGTCGCCGCACCCGCTTTAGCGCCTTTACTGACTTGATGTCCTTTGCCTTTTTCGACATCAACACCAGCAAGTTCCTCATTCCTACCTGCATCTCTAGCAACGACAGAAATTTGCTGTTCAGGGAAATCTGCCCGTTTCAAATCCTGTACCGCTTTTTCCGCTTCTTCACGAGTCGGGAATACACCAAGCGCGTGTCTGTTGTGTTGGTCTTCAGCCATGTTTCTCTCGCTTTCTTTTAGGATTGTTTCAGCACAAATTCAGCCTTTGGTGCTAGATTTGTGCTTTCTTCCCACATCTACTACACATTGGGTAAGGTATTCATCTATCAATAGAGATAAATTTAATATCCAAAACCACCATTTGTAGAGGACTCTGAGGTACATAGAGTCTGCTGAATAAGTGTTTTGGTGGGGTAGGGAGCAGGGGAAGCAGGGGAAGCTGGGGGAGCTGGGGGAGCAATGATACATTTTCCCTGATAGCGGTGCAAGGGTATGAAAGGGTTTTACCTTATGTCCTTGAAAATGAGCCAATGTTCATGCTACTCAAAGCTTTGATATCTAAGGGTTTTGGAGTTGTGCAGCAAATCCTACATAGACAGATCCCCGACTTCTTGAAGAAGTCGGGGATCTTGCTTAAGGCTGTACCTCATAAACCTGAAATCTGCTGTATCTGTTGCCTGTTGCCTGTTCGCTAAAAAACAGAAAATTTAACCGTTATAAGGCGGTAAATTGGGTCCTACTTCAGCTTGGACATTGACATCCCGAACCCCTCTAATTTCCCTCGCCAAAGGTTCAATCCGTTCCAAATTCTCTTGCGTTTGCACGTATCCAGTTACCGTAACAATTCCCTGATTAGCCTGAATCGCTAGTTGAGAGGTTGGCAGGTTAACCTCTAACTTACTCCGCACTTCACTTTGGACATTGCGATTAGAGCGTTCCTCTCCCTCCCTAAACACATTGTATCGTTGCTCCCGCGCCCGAATGTCAGCATTGGCTTGCGCTCGGCGGATGGGGTTCGTTGCATCACTTTCATTTCCTAATACGGTGTCCAAGTCTGGAGGATTACCAACTCGATTAATCGAATCGGGAGCGCTAGTACTGGTTCTCGCCACATCACCACAGGCGGAAACCCCTAAACCTAAAACACCTGTCAAGCATAAGAGTGTAAACTTATTCATTTTTTCTATCCTCTTCGACGACAAATAATCAGTAAAGATGTATATCAATCCATCTCAATTCAGTTCGTGTTCTCGATAAACGGTTGATCTAGCCATCTGAGCATGAGGCTCATCAACAGCCGCAACTGGGAAATCTGTATTTATCCCATCCATCTCTGGCGCATTGTAAATTCCCAACTCTTCGATTCCTCCATCTTTAAGTAGAGAAATTGCCTGACGAATTTGCTCATCCGTACCTTCAACAATGACCAAAAAATCACCCCGTAAAAATCGTTCTTGATACGCTATAGCCTGTTTTTTGGGAATACCTAATCCAATCAGTGCACCTAAAAGTCCACCACCAACCGCACCAATTCCTGTCCCGGCTAAGGTTGTGGCTACAGCAGTCCCCAAAGCATCGGCTAACATGATTGGACCAATCAGAGGAATCGAAGCAGCACCCACACCGACGAGTACGCCCGTTACCAGTCCAATAACACCACCGACAACAGCGCAATTAGCCGCCTGTTTACCCGTTTGATTACCCTTGCGAGTCTTCCTATCCGTATCATGAAGCGACTCCTCTTCTAATTCTCTGGCAATCACGGTAACCTGATCCAGGGGAAAATTAGCCAGGTGGAGTTCCTGTAGTGCTTGCGTCACCGCGTCTCGGTTGGTAAAAATACCGATCGCACGTTTGTGTTGATGTAAAGCCATTGTTCTCTCCTTTTACACGCTAGAGATAAATTAGTCTGTCAAACTTAATTTATAAGTAAATTTTATCGTTTGTCGGATATTATTTCCTCAATCAATAGGTGTAACTTTAGTCTCTATCCATAGAAAGAAGAACAAATGACAAAAGACGTAGCTTGCTTCTCGATGAAAGCGAGTATGACGAATGACGAATAAATTTATTACCACCGAACCGCTAGGTAAAGGAGGTGAAGGCGGTGAACAAAAAACCTGGGACGCTGTACAGAACGCATTTCGCGATCGCACCTGTATCGGGTATTGGCGTTATCCCATATTTTCCAAGGTGGGTAAGTCTCGCAAGGAACCGGATATCCTGATTGTGGACGCCCAACTGGGTTTAATCGTCATTGAGATTAAATCCGTCACGATTGATCAAATTCTGGCAATTACGGGTCATCGCTGGGAATTCCAAAACTATTACACCACCAGCAGTAATCCTTACCAACAAGCAGAGAATCAATTATTCTCCCTATTGGGGTACTGCGATCGCGAACCTATATTGCGCCGTAAAGTAACCGGACGGGCGTTAATTTGCCTTCCCTTAATTACTGAAACTGAATGGTATCAAAGCGGCTTCTACCAACTCCCTAGTTGTCCGCCAATTCTCTTTAAAGATAATATCTCTCCCTGGAATGAAGCTGTTAGTCAATTGACGAGAGAGCAGACCCCTCAGAGACCCCTCCCTAACCCTCCCCTACGAGGGGAAGAAAACGGAATAAATTTTTATTTGGAGGGGCTTACGGCTCCCCCTTCCCCATCCCCCCTTCGAGGGGGGAACGAGGGGGGTAGGAAGGGGGCTGGGGGGTTAGGTTTTCTCGTCAAACGGATTCAGCAAACCTCTCCAATTATCAAAGGAACCCCGCTGAATAACCAGCAGTGGAAATTACTGCAAGCAGTGATTAGTGGTACACCTGTTTTTCGGAAAAAACAACACCTGAACGGACACAGAAATGCCATCCCCAAAACCATCAATGGTACACCGCAACAAACCCGTGGTAGTATTCTTTCCCAAGTACGCCAACACCTATCCGAATTCGATTTAGCCCAAGAACAAATCGCCAAATCCATTCCTCCGGGTCCCCAACGGATTCGGGGGATAGCGGGTTCCGGAAAAACTGTATTACTCTGCCAAAAAGCTGCCCACATTCACCTCAAGCATCCCGACTGGGATATTGCCCTGGTTTTCTTCAGTCGCAGCCTCTATCACGGAATTATTAGCCAACTGGATAAATGGTTGCGTCGCTTTAGTAGTGGCGAAATCAGATACGACGCCAAACGAAATCGCAAATTAAAAGTTCTCCACGCTTGGGGAGGGAGAAAACAACCGGGATTTTATAGTATCCTTTGCCGACAAACGGGAGTAAAAGCACTTACCGTTAACGATATAGAAACCAAGCAACCGCATCAGGCATTAGCTGAAGTTTGTCTCAATCTTTTACAAGAGACAGCGATTCCAAAATTATACGATGTTATTTTAATTGATGAAGGTCAAGATTTAATCGTCGATGATCCCTTAAAATTTGAGGGAAAACAGCCGTTTTACTGGATGGCATATCAGGCATTACGCCCCGTTGATCCCACCCAACCGGAACAACGGCGGTTAATTTGGGCGTATGATGAAGCGCAAAGTTTAGAAAGTTTAAATATTCCTAATGCGAGTGAATTGTTTGGGGAAGACTTAGGGCATTTAGTCACCGGACAATATGGGGGAGGAATTAGAAAAAGTGAAACCATGTATCGGTGTTATCGTACCCCAGGGACAATTCTTACCGCCGCCCATGGGATTGGTATGGGGTTATTACGACGGGGGGGAATGTTAACTGGAATTACCCGAATTGAGGATTGGCAAGCGATTGGCTATGAAGTCACTGGAACGTTTCGTCCCGGTCAACAAATTACCGTGAGACGCCCCCCAGAACATTCACCAAATATGGTATCAAAACTTTGGCAGGGTTCTTTATTTGAGTTTATCGCCTATCGATCGCGCCAGGAAGAATTAACCGCCTTAGCCGATAATATTTTCTACAATCTTCGCTATGATGGACTTAAACCAAGTCGCGAAATACTCGTAATTGTTTTAGGATTAGGGTTAGAAGCGATGCGACTAGAAACAGCGGTGGCAGAGTTTTTAATGTCCCAGGGAATTGATATTTATCGTCCCAGTGCTATGGATTGTAATATGCTGCACATTGATAAAGATACCCGTGATCCAAATAAGTTTTGGTGTGAGGGCGGCGTTACTGTGTCTCGTATCCATCGGGCGAAGGGAAATGAGGCGGATATGGTGTATGTGGTGGGGTTGGATAATGTGGCAAAAGATGAGAGTAATCTGCAATTGCGGAATCAGTTATTTGTAGCGTTAACTCGGGCAAAAGGGTGGGTAAAGTTGAGTGGCGTGGGTTCTTATCCCCTGTATGAGGAAATGTGGCGGGTAATGCAGAGTGGCGATACCTTTACCTTTACCTTTCGCCATCCGCCCCAGCGAGAGATTAGTGTAACCGATGTTGGGGAAGTGCGATCGCGTTATCAAAGTGGCGGGAGAAATTTTCAGAATGCCGATTTAGCGGGGGCGCAGTTAGCGGGGGAGGATTTGCGGAATGCTAATTTAATTGGCGCGATGTTGCGGGGGGCGAATTTACAGCAGGCGCAGTTAGATGGGGCAAAGTTGGTGATTGCAGATTTAAGTGAGGTTGACTTGAGTGGGGCGAGTTTATGCAAGGCGAAGTTAGTGGGGGCGAGTTTGAAGCAGGCGCGGTTAAGCGGGGCGGATTTGAGTTGGGCAAAGTTGGGGAATGCGGATTTAAGGGGGGCGGAATTAGTGGGGGCAAAGTTAGTGGGGGCGAGTTTGAGTGGGGCGGATTTAAGGGAGGCAGATTTGACGGGGGCGAATTTGGATAAAGCGGATTTGAGTGAGGTGAATTTGGAAGGAACGAGGATGCCAGATGGAAGTATTGGGGAGTAGACGCGATCTGTTGCCAATCAATAAGGAACAATAACGCAATAAAGCCGAGTTATTGTGCTAAAACCCCTGCTTAAGTAGTCGGACAAAATTCAAGTTAACGGTTGAGATGAGGGAACAGGCAACAGGCAACAGTAAGGATTTGATGCTTCTTAACATTTCTTAGTACAGCGTACGGGATTTATATTCAGGTATTTATTGACAAGATGTGTTTACCCTGATTATTGGGGTCTTATATAACTACTTAATCCATCAGTTGTGTTTCTCCGACTTATTCAGCAAACCCCAATTATCCCTTTGTGATCAGGGTACGATATATCGTGATCTGATCTATAGCAGGTCGCGCTGGTGTATTTACAACTCCCTTCTCTGAAGCTGAGTCCAGATGGGATGTTCGTGCAAACAAAGTGTAACTAGACCAGTGCGAAGCGCTATAGCTATTTCAAGTAAGCTACTGTTACCCCCGATCCGCCTTCTGCTTGTTCGGCTAATTCAAACCGATCAACGAGGGGATGGCGTTCTAAGAATTCATGCACCCCAGCCCTTAATTTTCCAGTTCCCTTGCCATGAATAATCCACAATACCCCAGAGGCGATCGCTTTAGAAATAGCTTGTTCTAACTCGATTTCAGCATCAGCCACACGCGATCCGCGTAAATCAATTGTATTTTTCTCGGTGCGAATCGGGGGAGTCGGTGGCGATGAAGCAGCAGGTGCAGGAGTAGATGCAGGTTTTGATTTTACAGGCATTTGCGCCTTTTCACCCTCTAGGGATTCGATATCCGCTAGGGATACCGTCATCTTCATTAAGCCAAAGCGTACTGTAAGATCCCCATCTTCATCCGCAGGCGTCAAGACTTCCGCCGTTTGATTTAGGCGAGGAATGCGGATGCGATCGCCTACTTTGGGTTGAAAGGCGGGTTTGGCTTTAGCAGGGGCTTTGGGGATGTGACGCTGCTCAATTTCCTTCAGCGCATCGGTGGCTTTCTTCGCGTTTTGAGCGATTTGGGGTCCTTGCTGTAATTTGCGAATCACCTGGGCAATTTCTGCTTTGGCTTGGGCGATCGCATCTTGTACCGCTTGTTCCTGCGAGAGTTTCAATTCCCGTTCTCTCTCCTGCAAGAGTTTGGCTTTACTGGAGACTTCTTGATGCAAACGTTCGGTTTGCTGGAGGAGTTGATTCGCTTCTTGGGCTTTGGTTTCCTGATCCCGTCGTTGGGCTTCGAGTCCAGAAATCACCTGGTTCACCTCTTCCGAACTGCTTCCGACTAAGGTTTGGGCAAGGGATACCACGTCTGATTTTAATCCTAACCGTTCGGCAATGGTTAACGCATTAGATCGACCCGGAATTCCCCAGAGTAGGCGATAAGTGGGAGAAAGGGTGACATCATTAAACTCAACCGAGGCGTTCTCAAATCGTTCATCTTGATATTTCAGCGCCTTGAGTTCGCCATAGTGGGTGGTGGCTACAGTAAGCTGGGCATGATCCGCCAGATAGTTGAGGAGTGCGATCGCTAAGGCACTTCCTTCGGCTGGATCAGTTCCCGCGCCAATTTCATCCAGTAATACGAGGGCGGATGTGGGATGGGGGGTGTCTGGTTCCCTTTCGGCTAAATCCTCGTCTCCCCCATCTGTAGAGACGTTGCATGCAACGTCTCTACAATTTTCTAATTCATCTAAAATCCGACTAATCCGGCGAATATGACCGGAAAATGTGGATAAACTCTGTTCTAAAGACTGTTCATCACCAATATCTGCCAAAATTTGCTCAAACCACGGCAGTTCTACGGGTTCTTTGGCGGGGACAAATAAACCCACTTTTGCCATGAGTGCGGCTAATCCCAATGTTTTTAAGGTAACGGTTTTACCCCCTGTATTCGGACCCGTAATCGCCACAACTTTTATTTGGGGCTGAATCTGGATGGTAATCGGTACAACTGGCGCATCTTCTTCATGCTGATGCTGCCAGACTAACAGAGGATGTCGCAATTGGCGCAGGGTAATCGATTCTCGTTGATCCGGATCAATGAAGCGCGGCGGATTTGCCTGAAGCCAGAGGCTATATCGGGCTTTGGCGGTGGCTAAATCTAACCGAGTGGCGACGGCTAATACCTGTTCTAGATCGGGCTTAACGGCGGCGACTTGTTCGGTTAAGGCGCGGCGCACGGCTTCGGCTTCGGCTTGTTCCCGGCGTTGATAGGTTTTGAGTTGATTCCCCAACCCAACGATCGCATGAGGTTCGATGTACAGCGTAGCACCCGTACTGGAAGCGTCATGAACGATACCCGAAACCGAGTCTTTCTGAGGTGCTTTCACCGGGAGAACAAAGCGATCGCCCCGTTGGGTGATTAAGGGTTGCTGGAGTGCGCCGCCTTGACGCTGTACAATATTTTGCAGCGTTTGATAAATGCGATCGCGTAGGGATTTACTGTGCTGTCGAATTTCTGCTAGTTTCGGACTCGCGCGATCGGCGACATCCCCGCGTTCGTCGATACAACGGTGAATTTCTTGTTCTAATTCGGGATAGGTACGGATATCAGCAACAAGTTGGTTGAGAACCGGGATATCTTCTTGATCGTCAATGAGCCGCCGTAAACGCCGGACTCCTGCTAGAGTGGTTGCGATCGCGAGTAAGTCTTCCCCGGATAATATCCCTTGTCGTTCAGCGCGTTCTAGCGCATCACCAATATCCTGAATCCCCTCAAACGTCCAGCCACTGGTTAACTGACATTCAAGTTGATAGACTTCTTTCGTCTGCGCCAATAGATGCAGACTTTCCTCCAAAGTAGCGGGAGGATGGAGATGGCGAGACGCGATCGCGCCTAGTTTGGTGGCGGCGAAGGTTGCCAAGTGTTGGCACAGGCGTTGCCATTCGAGTAGTTCTAACGTTTCAGATTGAATCAAAGCCCAATATTAAAGGTTACCCTATATGTTTATTATTAGACAATTTTCCCGTACCGGGGAGTGAGTTTAACCGTAATGTCTCTGAGAAATTCTGTGGAGTTGTTCTCTAGTTGGAGGAAATAGTCTATCAGTTCTGCCCAAAGAAGAAGTAATTTATAATACACCCAGTTTACCCGTTGCCTATGCAGTCGCTTCCCTGGGGATAGATAGGGAACTATTAATCACCCAGCCTTGTTCTTCCCAAGGTTCAAGCGGAGTAATGGAATAAGAGGATGTCATTTTCTCAAGCTGACGCAAATCCTCAACCTGTACTCCCTGAAAGAGTTTGTCTAAGGCGTCGCGATCGGCTGAGGTTAGAGGAACCCTAGGGTATATACGAGTTTGTGTCTGTCTTACCATAGTTTAATCCTGAATCAATTTCTGCATGGGGATGCTTATTAATAAATATTACAGAAGCTTTACATAAATACATCCGCCATTTTACGGAGATTGTCTGATCCGGGATTCTGACTAGAGAGGCACTCCATGAATTGCGTCTTTTGTCAATATATTCATGAACTGTATAAAATTTAACTAAAAGGCTGTTTTAAGATTTATTTGTCGGGTTTGTCACCTTGAATCAAAGCCTGAAACCGATTATCTCCTCGAAAATTATCAAAAACTGAATCGGTTTTTGCTATCTCTCGATACTCTTCAGGATTAAACGTAATGGCTTGTTTCAAGTTATCAATGGCTAGATCAATTTTATTTTGCAAAGCATAACAGCAAGCTTTGGCATAAAGCGTATCGGCATTATTCGGTTTGATTTTTGTAGCTTGTTCAAAGCTATTTAGGGCTTCTGTTAATTTTCCAAAACCAGAAAGTACGAGACCTCTAGCGTACCATGCATCATGAAAATTCGGGTCGATTTGTGTAGCTTTATCAAAGGATAGAATCGCTTCGTTGATACGTTCTAACATTGCTAGCGCAATTCCCCTATTGTACCAGGCTTGGTAATAGGCAGGCTGGTTTTCCAGAGCCTTGTTACAACTAACAATAGCTTCTTTGAAACGTTCTAACTTTCGTAGTACAATGCTACGATTATTCCAGGCTTGGTGGAGAGTGGGTTTAATTTTTATGGCTTTATTGAAGCAAATGAGCGCTCGATCTAACTTTTTTAACTTTAGCAGTACAATTCCCTTGTTGTTCAACGCTTCCCAGGAGTCTGGTTTTAATTCCAGAGCTTTATCAAAGCAGGCAAGAGATTTATCGAGACGGCTCAAGTTTAACAGTGCATTACCTCTGTTATTCCAGGCTTCATGGAAGTCGGGTTTTATTTGTGTAGTTTTGTCAAAGCAGGCAATTGCTTCATCTAGACATCTTAAGTTCAACAGTATAACGCCTCTGTTATTCCAGGCTTCGTGAAAGTCCGGCTTTATTTGTATAGCTCTATCAAAGCTGACAATGGCTGCATCTAGACGTCTCAAATTCAACAGTGCAATACCTCGGTTGTGCCAAGCTTGGTAGTAATTAGATTTGATTTGTATAGCTTTGTCGTGGCTAATGATTGCTTCTTCATGAAGTTCTAGCTCTCGTAGCGCACTGCCCCTATTGCTCCAAGCTTCATAGTTGTCGGGTTTTAATTCGAGACCTTTATCATAGTTAGTGATCGCTTCTTTGATGTTTCCCAAGTTATACAGTGCATAGCCCTTTCCCAAATAAGCATAGCCTTCTATTTTCTCCAGCACATATTCTTTCCCAAAGTCATCTTGGTAGAGTTTCTGGGTTATTTCCAGAGTTTTATCTAGGTTGAAAATAGCTTCTTTATGGTATCCCAATACTAGAGCATTAAAACCAAAATTAAGAATTGAAACTAACATTTTTTGCGAGTGTTTAGTAGCCAGTTGGAAGACAATGCGAGACAAAGGAGAAATATATTGTATCGATTCCACACGCCTACCCTTCGCTTCAATTTGCCCTTCTCGCGGTTCGAGAATATGTTCCTTACTCATCAGATAATTCCAAGCATGGCGAATTTGCCACCAATGCTGTAAGCGCCGCAGCAAATTTCCATCTGCAATCAGCAAGGCTGTCGGCTTGACAGTAAAGGGATAAAGTGAAATACCCACCATCTGTAGTAATTCCACTGCATCGTAAATATAGGGAGCAATAGAATATTTCTTAACTACCTCTTGATACCGTTTTTTCCAAGTTCCCTTCAGTGTGTCGCGGAAGGTATCTTTTGTCAAAGACTGGCGGTTATTTCTTGCGCTGCGAAGATTCTCGACAATATTTCTGAAAGTATGGTCATTTCTCTGGGCGAGACAGGCATAATCATCAGGGTTTGCTTCAATCTGTGCCTGGGGAACAGTCTCTCTCAAAACGCTAATAATGGCTGATTCTTCGGGTTCTGGCAATTCATAGATAGCAAAGCGTTTCCACAGCGCTGGATATTTATCAAATTCCAATTTTTCCCACTCGCTTGGTTCATCAGGAAATTCTCGTTCCTTTTCATTACGAGCCGTGGCAATAACCCGAATATCCTGTTTACGGCAAGATTTTTCATAAAATTCGATTGCTCGAAGTAATCGTTCTTGTAGTGGCACATTTAACTGTTGTAATGGCTCATCGGCTTTTGGGGATTGCTCGATGCGCCCACCGTACATTTTGCTGTTCAAGTCGTCAAAGAAAAACAGCAATTTTCTATCAGTACCAATTTTATCCTCTGGAAATCTAGGGAGTGCATCCAACCATTCACCACGCTTCAAGTGAAGAATTGTCCAGCCTTCAGTATTCAGTCTCTGTGCTATGTTTGCCGCTTCCCGCGTTTTCCCGATTCCTGTTGGTGCAACAATCAAAACCCAGCGCGATTCGTCCAGCTTTTGTTTCAATTCGTCGTGAATGCTACGCCCGGAAATTCGCTCCTGATATGGAATCTTGTAATCAGCTAGCGAATCATTCGTATCACCACCGAGAATAGCTGGCAATACCTTATTTTGTGGTTTTATGATATCAAAAGGGAAAGTGTCAGGAAAAATTTGCCGCTGGCGACGTTGCTGGATCATCCACCAGATAAAACGTACACCCAGAGGGACAATACCAACGCCAAGGATGACGATGAAAATATCCTTGTTTTCACTGATTAATTTCAGACTGGTTTCCAGTAAGCCTTGCACCTGTTGTAGCCAAACGTAGAGAACCTGGTTAATCATGGGAGGAGTAAAATGATTAAGATGCGCTCCTTAGCATCGCACTCTTTCCCAAATTTTATCTTAGGAACTTTAAGTTAGCAGGCGTGCTGTTACTGAGTTTATGTCTTTAACACTACATTCTACCTTCAAAGGACTTCAAACTTTAGAGTTGTGACAACCCGATAAGCAGCCACCGCGCACCCATCCTTTCTCTTCCCAACGATCTAAGGGGGCTACAGCATAGTAAGAACTAATCGTTTCTATTTGATTAACGAACTCACCATCTAATCCTGAAAAGATTTTATCTAACGCCGCTGTGTCTTTGTGATTTAATGGCATTTTTGAATTTCCCCGATTTCTTGGCATCGTTCTTCCCCTATAATCTCAATCCACTTAGATATTCTTTTTTTAGTTTATTAAGAAAAAGCAATAATGAGCAATTTTTTCTATAGAGATAGCTTATCACTCCTATTGCCATCTTTAGCTCTGATCGGCAACTGATGATGATTCTCAGTGATTGTTGATCCGCTCTAAGCTAAACCAGTAGATATACTTAAGTAAATCTACTCAAAGTTGGTGAACCGGGAACGGGGAACAGTAAGGATTTGAGGCTAGTTAATCTTCCCCTTAAGAAAATAAGTTGTCATCTTCCCTTTGCCTTTAACCTGAATAGTGCCTCGTTCCTCAAACAGATAGTTATCCTGCAACTTTTTATACGTAAACTCAGTAACCTGAATTTTATCAGGAAGCCCTTGGGATTCCATGCGTGAGGCAATATTAACCGTATCTCCCCACAAATCATAACTAAACTTTTTAATACCAATGACTCCAGCAACAACGGGACCTGTGTTGATGCCAATCCGAATACTTAAGGTTTGATTATTCTGGTTATTAAATTTGGTAATTACCTGTTGCATATCGAGCGCCATATTCGCCGTAGCTTCAGCATGATCGGGGCGAGGAGTGGGGAGTCCCCCTACCACCATATAGGCATCCCCAATTGTTTTAATTTTCTCTAATCCATAATAATCACTCAATTCATCAAACGCCGAAAAAATTCGGTTAAGTAATTCAACAACTTGGGCAGGAGGGAAGCGAGCCGATAATTCGGTAAAGCCAACAATATCGGCAAACAAAACTGTGACTTCATCAAAATTATCTGCGATTGTACTTTCGAGTTGTTTCAACCGTTGAGCAATTACTTTGGGTAAAATATTTAGCAGTAGCCGTTCGGCTTGCTCTTGTTCATAGTGCAGTGCTTCTTGCCATGCTTTACGTACCGTAATATCTTCTACTGTTCCTTCATAGTAAATAAAATTACCGTGGTTATCGCGGACAGCTCTTGCCTTCTCCTCAATCCATATTTTTGTGCCATTTTTTCGGTAAATTTGCGATTCAAAATCTGAAACTGAGCCATATTTCTCCAGGATACGGACTAATTCATCATGACGGTTTGGCTGAACATAAAGCTGACGATTAAGATTAACTAAGTTGTCACAAACTTCCTCCGCTGAAGCATAACCATAAAGAGTCGCCAATGTAGTATTTGCCGTTAAAAAACGCCCACTCGGAGTAATTTTAAAAATCCCTTCTACTGAATTATCAAAACTACTCCGATATTTTTCCTCGCATTTTTGCAGATTTTGGGTTAACTGTTTGGTTTTTAGAATAAGCACAATGAATAAGGTTGCCGCTATCAAACCAGAAACGACATAAAATAAAATTCGATAAATTTTAGTTTTCCTGAGAAATACTTGATAAGACTGCTGATAAATGTCCAGGATCTGTTCACTTTGTTGCTCCGTGGGCAATTCCAGAATTTGCATCACCAGACTATCCACCTGAGATTCATGGGTCACAATAATTTCGGCATAGATTAGGGCGGCATCGAGTTCCGAAATACTCAGGGCAGAGGATGCTGTCAATACATCGGCACGTTGCCGAATTGCTGCCATTTGTCTCTGGATTTTGAGAATTAATTCATCACTGGGAGATAGGGTATAAATTAAAACATCGTTCAACAGAGTATTCAATTGATTGATTAACGCATCAGCGCCTGGTTCCGTTGCGACTTGACTCGATAATCCTTGAATCGTATTAGGCAGGGATTTTAAAGATTGATTGAGAATAGTTTCTTGTTTAATTACTTCTTCGATTAAAACCTGCTTGTCTTGAAAGAGTGAGCGATTCTGTTGTAAGGCTGACTTAATTTCGGGATAATACTCTCTATTAACAAAATCAGGTATATCTTCTAAGTTATGGTGTAAGTTGTCAATCTGGCTTAAATCATTAAGAATAGTTTCAGGATCATTAAACGAATCCTGTTGAGCCTGCAATATATCTGTATTTAAAGTTGCGTCAGTTTCCTGGAGTTGGTGTAAGTTTGACAGATACTGATGGTGTTGACTAAAATTGATAGTCTGAGCTTTAATGAATAATATAACCCATAAAAAAGTTCCGCCTGCAGCAATTCCTATATTTCGCATAGCGGAGAACTTCATAATCAGCTCAGGTTCAATCGATTTAACAGACCTTACACCCAAACAGGCGACTCGATCGGGATAGATATCCTATCCACTCTTTTCAGGGCGTGAAAGGGCTAACAAAGACATCGTTTGCAAAACTTTGCGAACATGATGATCCATCAGCCGGAAAACTGCTCCAGCTAGGATGTTGGCTCGGTTTAGGTTATGTCTTGTTGGATACCTTCAACCTAGAGTCGGCAAAACAGTTTAAATTCATCACCCCACCTGGGTGGATGTCTCGCTCTGCTCTCCAGGTGGGACATACAAGCGTCTGCCTGATTCTGCTCAAAGCCGATCGCACGTCTATACTGACAGCGACGGAGTAGCCAAAAAAACATGTCAGACCAGAATGGACTTCTCCGTCACCTTTGGGTGAAGACGTTTTACTCTCAGCCAGATAATATAGAAACACGCTGCACTGGGGTGTAAGTTCTACTTAAAATAACTTCCGGTTCCAATCCAGTCCGGAAGAGTTACCCCATACAACAGCGTTAAGTTTTATTGAGAAATTATTAATCGGTCGCGGATTTCTGGTTACCAGATGCCAAGGAATTCTCAGGTGATGCTGACCAAGGTTTCCTGAGACAAGAGGTGCGATCGCGCACCAACCTCAGATACTCTTTCTGATTTAACGATTCTGGGGGGTGAGGAGATTCTCTGGTCTGATTTTGGGGATCGGGAGCAGCATCTCGATCACCACCATCTCGATTTTCCCCATGACGAAGACGTTGGTGAATCGTCCTCAAGCGATTCTGATTATTGATCGGTTCTCGCGGTTTGGGTAAATCCGTATTGGGCCAATTGGATAAATCGCTACAGGCGCAAGACTCTGGCGGTAATCCCACGTTGAACATAGGAACAGGCATATCGCAGCGGGAACAGGATTCCACGTCCCACTTTGATGTCAACAACTCAGAAATCGTCTGGCTGGTTCCTGTGAGATAACAATCCCCGCTTTCGGGGGAAAGCAGATATTTCCAGAGTTCCTCAAACTCCTGACTATAGCGATCGCCTGCAATGATTCGCTGTGGTTGCAGCACCTTTTCACCATTACGGACGACAATTGTTTTGCCAACCTGAAACCAATAGGCTAGGTAGCGTTTGACTTGTTGTTCAGATGCCATAGAATATATAAGACCTCAGCAGCAAAAGCTGCTTTATTGTTACCGTCTGTATTTCTATGGTAGCGATTCCCGCGATAGCGGTGATCCCAGGGTGCTGAGATTAAGCACATGACCACCCGTAACTAAATACACGAGGTTGGCGATCATACCGAACTGACGCACGACTTGACCGAGGCGATCGCGAAAAGTTCTGCCTAGGGGATAAGCCGGAACTACACCCCAACCCGTTTCTTCAGCAACCAGAATGATGGTGGCTGAGCTTTGGTTGACAGTCTGCAAGAGGGTGTCTGTGGTATCCTGCCAAATCCCATCCTCTTGATCCAGGCAATTCGCTACCCAGGTTCCCAAGGAGTCAATTAACAGACAGTAATCCGGTTGATCCCACTCCAGAATCGTCTCGACTAAATCTATCGGCGTCCACACCAAAGTCCAGTCGGCGGGGCGTCTCTGTTGGTGCTTCTCAATCCGGGCAACCCACTCCAAATCGTTGGGATCAACCTGTGCCGTTGCCACATAAACAACCTGCTTATCTGTCTTATCGGCTAATTGTTCTGCCCATTCACTTTTTCCAGAACGGGCTGGACCCGTGACCAGGATAAGCTGACCCATGGATAGTATGGTTCTTGCGATCGCTTTCATCTGCCGTGATCAAGTTTAATCGACAATGATCAAAAATTAGCGATTTGCCGAATCTCTTCCCAGATTGGGTAAAAATTGAATAGGTAGGTGGACTGCATCTGCTGTAATCAGCGTGATTTTTGCCCAGTGGCATCAGAAACATGAAACCAGAACTGCAACGGATCGAAAGCACTCTATCTCAATTAGCCGAGGATGACTCAACCCCATCCACGGCTGTGGCGTCCCCAGTGGACTCAACTGGGGATCAGTCTAGCGACTCCGCCAAAGGGAAAGAACCTTCATTCTCGATTAGTGTGACGCCATTCCCGGCTCAAAAGCAGCAAGATAAAACCCCAACACTGCCGAAACTTAAATCGGCTAGCTTCAGTGAACATCGCCATAGTGCCAATCCCGCCTTGGCAATGAACCTGCTCAAAGAAATTGAAGAGATTGTCTCTGGTTGGCAGAAGCAACTGCATACCATAGTCCGCCAAATTCAAGATATTTATATGGATGGACCAATCGTTGAGGGGTGGTTAGAATCTCATGCCCGTCAACCGGAAGCGGATCACTCAGGAGTACGTCGTGCTGAGGTGGATCGACTCATGGACTATGTAACCCAACCGTGGCATCAATCCCAGGGCGATGAGAATGTTACCTGCGAATCCCCCCGTGCAGGGTATCGCCTTTGTGGATTAGATGCAGATGGTCAGTTTTGGGTGCGTACCTGTCCAGCGGATCAAGTGCCTAGTGTCAGTTTAGCGATCGCACGGTATCAGAAGCTACGACAACTACTGAGTCGCAAAGATGATCTGGAAACGCGCCTCAGCCAGCTTGCAGAAACCCTAGCGGTATTGCACGCTCATCTGGGTAATGACTGAACCTTCAGCTAAAAGTTGGCAGGTTAGTGAGTCAGGAAGTTATAACATTGGTGGAACGTAATGGCACTTCTGTCGCTGTTTCCTATCTCTTATCCCGTTCAAAGTCTTTAATTGAGAATGACACTGTAGCCTATTCCACCAGAATAAAGATGCTCAAAACGCTAAACTATGAATCTGAACATCTAGCCAAACGTTTGTTGAACCAGTAGAGATGGTATGGTCAAAGTGACAAAATTTCATAATCCTCTCCAGGAATCGAGGGAATGCTACGATTTGCGCTATTTATCACAGTTCCGCCTGCCCCAACTCGAATCCGTTTTGAATCGTATTCATTATCAGCGTTCAAACTACAAGTAAACCGTTCCCGTTTTCACCGATTAAATCTTTTTAAAGTATGACTAGTCTTGATTCTAAAGTTCCCGTTTCGGTTCTGATTCCGGCAAAAAACGAAGAAGCTAATCTTCCGGCTTGTCTGGCTAGTGTGGCTAGAGCCGATGAAGTATTTGTAGTGGATTCCCAAAGTAGCGATCGCTCTATCGAAATTGCCGAAAAAACGGGTGCGGAAGTCGTGCAATTTTATTTCAATGGGCATTGGCCCAAAAAGAAAAACTGGAGTTTGGAAAATCTGCCCTTTCGTAATGAATGGGTGCTGATTGTGGATTGCGATGAACGCATTCCCCCAGCGCTTTGGGATGAAATTGCTACGGCGATTAAAAATCCCAACTATGAAGGTTACTATATCAATCGCCGCGTTTATTTCTTAGGCAAGTGGATTCGCCACGGGGGAAAATATCCAGACTGGAATCTGCGCTTATTTAAACATCAAAAAGGTCGCTATGAAAATCTGGGAACTGAAGGAATCCCCAATACAGGAGATAATGAAGTTCACGAACACGTTATCCTGCAAGGTTTAGTCGGTTATCTCAAAGCAGATATGGATCATATCGACTTCCGAGATATCTACCATTGGCTGGAACGACACAATCGCTATTCTAACTGGGAAGCCCGGGTCTACCTTAATATGCTCACGGGTCATGATGAATCAGGTACGATTGGTGCTAATTTATTTGGAGATGCGGTACAGCGTAAGCGTTTTTTGAGAAAAATTTGGGTGTGGATGCCATTTAAACCCACCTTGCGGTTCATTATCTTTTACTTTATTCAATTCGGTTTTCTGGATGGTAAAGCAGGATATACTTACGGACGCTTGTTGAGTCAATACGAATATCAAATTGGTGTCAAACTCTACGAATTACGTAAATTTGGCGGTCATCTCAATCCAGAGGTAGAAACATCAACCGTATCATCTGCGAAATCTCCGGCTACTTCTGTGGTTTCTCCCAATTCCTAGTCGGCTGTTACATTGTTCAAATTACTGATTAATATTTGGTTAAAGGAAAGAGGAAAAAGGAAATTTCATTGATTTGGCAATGAAAAAAATAATAATTGATTAGCCAAGGCGCTAAAAAAACAGAATGGTATATATAGCAATCCTATGCCTTCTGCCCGGTTGGTGAGCCTGCCTGCTATAAAATGATTTCACCATTATTGATATTAAGGTTTAAATGCCGAAAAGCTTATCTATGAGCCGAGACTTAAACACCAACGTTCCAGATTTCACCGAACCTCCTGTTTTAGATGACACCCCATTAGTTGATTTGCGAAATTATGACCAGTCCAATTTTGACCGAGGGCGTCCAAGCTGGTTCATTTTACTCTGGTGGTTAGTGCAAGCTATTGCTTTTCCAATAAGTCCACATAATTTTAATGGCTTTCGCCGCTTTATCCTGCGGCTATTTGGTGCCAAAATTGGTCGAGGCGTACTCATCCGCCCAACCGCTCGCTTTACCTATCCTTGGAAGGTAGAAATTGGCGACTATAGCTGGATTGGGGATGATGTGGTTTTGTACAGCTTAGAGCAGATTCACATCGGATGCCATTGTGTGATTTCTCAAAAAAGCTATCTTTGCACCGGAAGTCATGATATCCAAGATGCGGCTTTTAGCCTGAAAACGGCAGAAATTAGCGTTGGGAACGGAGTTTGGATTGCTACCGATTGCTTTATTGCTCCCGGTGTACAAATTGGAGCGAATGCTGTTATTGGCACCCGCAGTAGTGTTTTTAGTAATATTCCCGCTCAACAGGTGTGTTGGGGAACACCCGCTCGCCCCCATTATCTACGGCAAATTCGGGAATTAAATTGATAAGTGGGTGGACACAATTAAAGTTAACGGTGGAGATTAGGGAACAGGGAACAGGGAACAGGGAACAGGGAACAGGGAACAGGGAACAGTAAGAGTTTGAGGGAGATTCACAAAACTTAATACAGTACCGTTTTCTTTTGTCCGACTACTTAGGCACAACAAAAGTTAATGGTATAGCTTGGCGGAACCATTGCAAGAAAGCCTATTTCCCATTCCCTCTCCCCACCACAAGATTTATTCAGCAGCCCCTAATTATTGGAGGAAACCATGCAAGTCCAACTCAGGCAAATAATTCTTCCCCCCGGTCAACAACTGCTGATGAACGATGTCAGTTGGCAAATGTATGAACAACTGTTAAAGGAGTTCGGTGAAAAACGGGGTTCGCGGATTAACTACAGTCAAGGACTCTTAGAAATCATGGTACCTTTACCCGAACATGAAGATGATAAAGTAATGATTGCCGACTTTGTAAAGGTACTCCTAGAAGAACTCGATATAGAATTTAGAAGTTTGGGTTCAACAACCTTTAAAAGTGAAACCATGCAACAAGGGATAGAAGCGGATGATTGCTTCTATATTGAAAACGAAGCAGCCGTTCGTGGGAAAAAACGCATCGATTTAAGCATAGATCCGCCGCCCGATTTAGCCCTGGAAATTGATCTGACCTCCCGCACTCGCTTGAATAACTACGAAGCATTAGGAGTAGGGGAACTGTGGCGGTTTAACGGCACGAAATTAGAAATCAACGTGCTGCAAGACGGTGAATACATCCAGGTGAGCGAAAGTCCTCATTTTCCCGGATTTGCTTTGGGTGAAGCACTCCCTGACTATTTAGAACGGAGTAAAATTGAGGGGCGAAATCAAACGATGAAACTTTTTCGGGCTTGGGTGAGACAGCGAAAAGAAAACTAAATTAAACAGAAAAATTAGATTATCTATCAGACCAACTCTCCTCAATCCTATTCAAAACACTATCCACATCTTCTCCACCCACATAATCTACAATACCTGTCCAAAACGTACCTGTTCCCACGGCTCCTGGCATCATATCTGAACCATCAAAGCGCACCAATTTTGCATTAGATAAAATTTCAACTTGTCGTTTCGTTACCTCATCCGGATACGCCTCTAAACTCACCTGTTGATGCGGAGAGAGATAACCGCCAATACCTGCCAAGATTTCATGAGGCTTTGATGTGGCTAAATACTCCATCAACTTTCGCGCTTCTGGAGTATCATTAAACATGGCAACGATTTCTCCTGAGACCAATACAGGAGTATCAATGTCTTGATTAATCGTAGGGAATGGAAAAACATCAACATCTTTACCCATCACCACATCATCGGGGAAAAACGATGTAATAAAGCTCCCCTGATGATGCATATAGCAACTGGGTGATTGTTCAAAAAGACCCTTCGGTGAGTCTCCAAATGGGGTACTTAGTACACCCGTTGTACCCCCAAGGACATATTTAGGGTTAAGGGCAATTGTGCCAAATTTTTCAAAAGCTGCCTCAACAGTAGGATGATTGAAGGGGATTTCATGAGTAATCCACTGATCATAAACCTCTGCCCCAGCCTGATGCAACATGATATCTTCTACCCAGTCTGTCCCCACCCAACCTGTAGCACTACCATTTTCCATACCGATACACCAAGGAACACCGCCATCCGCTACAATTTTGTCTGACAATGTGATCATTTCATCCCATGTTGTCGGAACTTCATAGCCCTTGGCTTTAAAGGCGGTTGGGTTATACCAAACTAAGCTTTTGACAAATGCCCGATACCAGATACCATAGATTTGGTCATCAACGCTAGCTAGATTCAACCAATCCTGAGCATAAGCATCAGATAGCTGCGTCATATCCATAAAGGAATCAATCGCCACCAGCTTTCCTTCGCGGGCAAAGTCAGCCATCAAACCCGGTTGGGGAAACATGGCAATATCCGGCGCATTACCTGAATCAACCCGCACGGGTAATAGAGTGGCGAACTCACTCGTGCCTTCGTAAACTACCTTAATTCCTGTTTCTTCAATAAATGGTGCTAGGGCTTTTTTAAGTTCCTCCTCACCCTTGCCTGTAACGACTCCCATAATGGTCACAGTATTGCTTTGAGCAGACTGATTTTGAGCCGGACTACAAGCGGCTAAAAGTATTGGTAAGCTCAATAGTAAAGTCAGTGTTTGACCAACTTTTGCTCTCAACATTTCTATTTTCTACCAAAGGGGAATAAAGTTAATCTAATGATGCACCCCACTGGTTTACTTTTAACAATTAGTATTCGTATTGATGCTGAAAAAATCAACATCAAGTTCTGGTGTCATAGCTTTTCCAAGATAACCTTGATTTTGGCGATCGGCAATAGCTGATGACTTATAAATTTTAAATAATGAATTATGAATTTCCTATTCTCTATTCTCTGTTCTCTGTTCTCTGTTCTCTGTTCCCTGCTACGGAGATAAACGTTGTATCATCCAGCTACCCTCTGCTGTACGTTGATAGAGCAGCCGATCATGTAACCGACTTGGACGCCCCTGCCAAAACTCAATGGCGACAGGAATTAATCGGAATCCTCCCCAGTGAGGTGGACGTGGTATGGTTTTATGCTCATACTCTTTTTTAAGCTGTTGTAATCGTTGCTCCAGTACCTCTCGGCTGTCAATCACCTGACTTTGCTCAGATGCCCAAGCCCCCAGTTGAGACTCCTGGGGACGGCTATGAAAATAAGCATCTGACTCCTCAGCCGACACCTGTTCAATCTGTCCCTCAATCCGCACTTGTCGTTCTAGCTGAGTCCACCAAAACGCGATCGCGCCCCAAGGATTTGCCAATAACTGCTGTCCCTTGTGACTTTTGTAGTTGGTATAGAAGACAAACCCCCGCTCATCGTATCCTTTAAGCAGTACCATTCGCGCCGACGGTTTCCCATCGGGTGTTGCCGTCGCCAGAGTCATCGCATTGGGTTCTGGCAACTTCGCGGCTACCGCTTGGTCAAACCATACGGTAAATTGCTCGAATGGATTGGGATGAGCATCTTTTTTATTTAACTGCTGTAGGCTATACTCTCGGCGCAAATCGGCGATGCTTTTACTCATCGTATACCTCGTGAGACTCCGGCTAAGAGCGAAGCAAGCCGGAGAGGGATAGAGGTCAAATCTTGCCACATCGAGTAGCAAGATTTGACAATCCAGTTGAAGGCACGACAATTAACCCCGTGCTTCGCTGCAACAACTGGACTTTTTTGGCGCTAAACTGCCCTAGTCGCTTCCAGTTTTTATCGGAAACAGAAACTTGTTTCTCTGTGTCTCCAGAACACCAGCCTATGTAAACCTTTCCTGCTTTTTGGGCTACAACCTTGTCTCCCTTTCTGAAGCCATGGCGGGTAACTGTACCACCATATTTGCGTCGTACATCACCTTTAGATGGGACACACAGATGTAATTGTCTACGGCTAATTGGTGGTCTACGGACTATTGCAAAGGGTGCAGGTGTAATCTGAACATCACCATACCAGTTGCCATATTTAGCCTGATTAGAGTGCCATTCTCGCCATTGGGTGAACTCAAACGCCGCCAAGGTTACACCGTCAACAGCGTGTGTGCCTGGTGTCTGATTGGCTTTGTCTTTTTTGTCCTTGGGCAGTTCTAACCATTTTCTGAGCTGGCTAGTTCCGTTACCGTCCCTCTGCCATCCCTTGTGAATTGTAACAGGGGCTAGTTCAGACAACCAAGTCAGCATTTGTCGCTGACCCACCATGACCGGAGAGAACCCAACCCCAGACTTTGCCGACTTACGCCCACTGGTTCTGTCAACGTCAGCCATGACTAACTCGTAGTGAATGGCACTAACCGGAAACAGTTTAAACAACTCTTTGACTACCCGTAACTCTAGCTGCTTATTAGCTCGAATCGAAGGCGGCAATTTACCCTGTCTTCGGTTTTCAAATCTGGCTTGACGGTGGCATCTTTCCGAGTAGGGTAACTTCCGGTTAATTCGTCTACCTCTCCTTGCTCGACGCATGACCCGCCGTAATTTCATCCGTTCCTTAACTGTCTTAAACGGTAGAACTAAATGGGTCCACCAGAGGGTAGCAAGGCTCGATTGAACCCCAATCCCCGAATAACATTTGCCGGGGTCTATACCCAAAGCTATGGGTTGAGTATTCTCTCCTGTTTCAAAGGTCAACTGGATGGCAAAGCATTCTAAGTCGTTGTGTACAATTTTGGCTTTACCTTCTTTGAGCCAACGTCTAGCGCGGCTAGGTTGGGTTGGCATTAAAGGTTTGCCTGACTTCGATAAAACTGGTACTCGTAACATAGCGATAAGCCTCCGAGTAAAGTATTTAGTCCCTTCCCGCTATCTCGGTTAAGATGTCTTGACTTAACAACAACCCGACAAAGGGTTTTAGAGGTGTCTGGACTAGGGAAACATCCAGAGGTCTGTACCAAACCGAGACTCTATGCGGTATTCAACGTTTAATTGCCGTTTGTCCGGCAATCCCTAACAGAGGAGCGATAGCTAGGTTAGGGTTGTTGAATTTCTCAATTTTTGCTCCAGACAAAAGGTATTAGCATCTCTTGCTAAAATTATCAAGACACTGTACAATTAAAGGCTAGCCGAATGCGACAACTCAATTTTCTGCTCATCTTTGCTGTATGTTTAGCGTTAGTTCTATTTAGCTTGCAAAACACTCAACCCGCGTCGATTCAAATCATTGAAGGGGTTGAGGTTGAAGCCCCTCTAGCGCTAGAGCTAATTATCGCCATGGGACTAGGTTCTGTATTAGCATGGCTTTTTAGTGTTTGGGCGCAGCTACAGCGACAGCTAGAGTCCTGGAAAGCCGCTCGTCAGATCCGAGCGAAAGAGGAACGTATTGAAGAATTAGAGCAAGACATGGAACGGTATAAGGCAGAAGTCGAAGAACACCAATTACCTGCACTATCGGCATCTGAAACGGTAACAGAGGGTACCATCGTTGAGCAAGGGTGAATAGATTTTGGGGCAATGTGAGAGTGTTGAGTTTTGAGTGGTGAGTTAACTCCCTCATCTCCCCTATCTTCCTCATCTTCCCTATCTTTCCCATCTTCCTTGTGTCTATCTGAAGATTGCTGATGAGACAAACACCTGCTACCGAAGCGATCGCGCTATTAATTGACCTAGCCCAACGCGGAGAAATCGATCCCTGGGATGTTCAGGTGATTGAAGTGATTGATCGCTATCTCAGTAGTCTCCCCTGGGGGAACGATGCTCAACTCAATCCCCATGACACCGATTTGTCCCAATCCGGACAAGCTTTTTTATGGGCGTCAATGCTTGTCTTACTCAAAGCCGACACGCTACAACGTTTAGAGGAACCCGAAGAAGCGGAATTCAGCGATACCGAAGCGGAAATCGAACCCACGAGTGAACCGCGCTTACCCTTATATTTGGAACGCCATATCCGTCGTCGCACGGCTGCACCCCCGCCCAAAAAACGCCCCGTCACCCTAAACGAGTTGATCGAGCAATTACAGCAAATGGGAGATCAACTCGAAGCCACCCCCACACCCATCCGCTCAACCCGCCGACAATCTCTATCACGAGGACAAGCAGCACAAGCTATCACCCAGCTAGCTCACGATGAAAATCTAACCGACATTGCTAAACGCCTAGAACAGTTTATTTCCAGTCATTGGCATGAAATAGCAGCAGGAAAAGATTGGCTGAATCTAGAGCAATTGCTAGAGTGGTGGACGGTATCACCAACAGTATCGACGAATGACAATCGCCCAAGGGCTGTTGATACCACTAAACCCCTAGTCAGCGATCGAGTCGGTGTGTTTTGGGCGCTGCTCCTGTTATCGGCTCAGTCTAAGGTGGAATTATCCCAAGAGGAATTCTACCAAGACTTAAAAATCCGGACGCTGGGGTAAATCAATCAGGGGTGTTATCTGGGATTCCGATTGGCAGCTTAATCGGCTGTTCAACACTTGACAGAATGCACCAATACAAGTCGAACGAACCGCATCTTGCCGTTTTGCCTCTTGGCTTCAGGCAAGAGCATTCAGATACTTATGTATAGGGTATGTAGCCTCCTACATACTTACCCAGGTCAGTGGTGCATAGTGATTGATTAGGTATCGGTAGTCACTCAAACTTTTGTGAACCTACCCCTTTGTCACCTGATCTCTGTCATTTTTCCCGGTATATAGGATGAGTCTTGACAACGGTTCAACGTCCTTAAGGGCAACCACTGAGCATCAGACTCTATTGACCAACTTGAACATTTGTGGCATAGCTTGAGGAAGATAATTTTATGAAAGCCATGATTCTGGCAGCCGGTAAGGGGACTCGGGTTCGCCCCATTACCTACACCATTCCCAAACCATTGATTCCCATCCTGCAAAAACCTGTGATGGAGTTTTTATTAGAACTTCTAAGGCAGCATGGTTTTGAGCAAGTTGTGGTTAACGTCTCTCACTTAGCTCATGAAATTGAAGGCTACTTCCGGGACGGTCAACGATTTGGTGTCGAAATTACCTATTCATTTGAAGGTCGAATTATCGATGGTCAACTGGTGGGAGAAGCCTTGGGTTCTGCCGGTGGCATGCGTAAGATCCAAGACTTTTATCCCTTTTTTGACGACACCTTTGTTGTCCTTTGCGGGGATGCTCTGATTGATCTCGATCTGTCTGCTGCTGTCAAGTGGCATAAAGAAAAAGGTTCTGTGGCTACGATTGTGACCAAACCCGTGCCGCGAGAGCGAGTCTCTAGCTATGGTGTGGTGGTGACTGACGAAAGCGGTCGGATTAAAACTTTCCAGGAAAAACCCTCGGTAGAAGAAGCTCTCAGCACCAATATCAATACGGGCATTTATATTTTTGAACCCGAAGTCTTAGATTATATTCCATCTGGTCAGGAATATGACATCGGTGGCGATTTATTTCCTAAATTAGTGGAAATGGATGCGCCCTTTTATGCCGTATCAATGGATTTCCAGTGGGTGGACATTGGCAAAGTTCCCGACTATTGGCATGCGGTTCGGGGTGTTTTGACGGGAGACATCAAAAATGTCTCGATTCCCGGTAAACAAGTTGCTCCCGGGGTTTACACCGGATTAAATGTGGCGGTCAATTGGGATAAAGTGGATGTCAAAGGACCGGTTTACATTGGCGGCATGACCCATATTGAAGATGGAGCGAAAATTATTGGTCCATCGATGATTGGTCCGAATTGCTGGATCTGTAAAGGCGCAACGGTTGATAACAGCGTTATTTTTGAATATTCCCGCTTGGGTGCAGGCGTTCGCTTAGTCGATAAGCTGGTCTTTGGACGTTACTGCGTTGATAAGACGGGTGCAACAATTGACGTGCAAGCGGCTGCCCTCGATTGGCTGATTACGGATACCCGCCAGACACCTCCATCCCAAGATCCTGAAGAAAAGCAAGCGATTGATGAAATTCTTCTGGGTCAAAATGGTTAGTCCATAACCTCTGAGTTGCTCACCCAACCATCCCTGTTGCTGGTTGGGTGGGCAATTCCACCGTATTTAGGGTCGGCTGAATAAGTATTGTGGTGGGGTTAGGGAGCAGGGGAAGCAGGGGAAGCTGGGGAAGCAGGGGAAGCTGGGGGCAACTTCTCGGTGACATCCTCCTACACTGACCTTACGGGTACAGTGTAGGCTTCCTTTGTCGTAGTCTTACGACTACGCTTCCGGCGTTTTATAGTGGGGAACATGCCCAGCCCCACTCTCTTGACATTAATCGCTGCGTTCCAATCTCTATCCAAAATTAACCCACACAAACACTCGTGTATTCGGACAGATAAATCCTTTTCATCAAAGCGATTACAGCAAGAGCATATCTGGCTCGTATCATGGGGTTTAAACTGAAGTTCCCCCCATCCCGATTGAGGATAGAAGCCTAAACCGTGACTATGTAAGCGTTTGAGCCAATTATTCTTCTCAATTCGTACCCATGTATATTTAAGATTTTCTTAATACTCTTGGGGAAAAATCTGTGAGA
>NZ_JAVKEA010000172.1:0-10560 GCF_040221695.1 Coleofasciculus sp. E2-BRE-01
AATTTGAACCGACAAGCCATTTTTTCCCCTCATCCCCTAACCCCTTCTCCCAACCCCCCTCGTTCCCCCCTACAAGAGGGGGGATGACAGAGGATGCTTCGCTTTTGTTGCATAGGAGAAGGGGAACTAAGTCGTCATGCAATTAAATTGGGTAATAGTAGCGAGAAAGATGCAAAGCCTGAGTCATGGCTTCGCTTAACTCACTACTATGATTGCGCAATTATTGACATTACGTTTTAAATACCAACCCGCTTATCACTTAAAGATGCAGATAAAATTACCTCTAAAATACCGCTTTTCTCTTACACCCCCCACCCCAAATACCCCCCTTACAACGGGGGGTTTGGGGGGATGGAGAGGGGCTGGGGGTGAGGGGCGATATCTCCAATTAAACCTGCTAAACAGGGTACGGCAGTGCCGTACCCCTACAGATATTCTGTATTATAGGCTAATGAAAATCTCGGCAATTTCCATCAACAAATGACTAATGACAAAGGACATAAGACCCATAACCAATAAATGAAAAACCTCAGCCTCACCCTCTACGCCTTCCACCTGCGTCAAACCCTCACCGACGCCCCCGATCGCGTGGCGGATGATGCGGCTAAGTTATGGGATAATCTGACTAATCTGGGACATTTCCCTGGACTGAATACCCTGAAATCTCACCTGATCTGCTACACCAACACCGAATACACGCCCCAAAACGAACCCGGAAAACAAACCCACTGGCTTACCCACGCCCAAGATATCGATTTAGGCGCTATCGCCACCGCCGATGGCTTCAAAATCACCGCCAATCTGCAACCTTTTCGCCTCAATGACACCTACGCCATTGATCTCACACTCTCCCCCGATTCTCCCCACCTCGACATCACCATCCCCCAACTGCAACACTTCCGCCCTCAATCCCTCCTCCCCCACCGCATCCAAGCCACCCTCGGACAAACCCTGTGGTTATACGCCGAAGTAGACGCCCAAACCGACTGCGCCAGCCTTGCTGAAAAATGCGCCACCGCCCTCCTCGCCAATACTCCCCTCAACCCCAGCCTCCAGGATCAAGATAGCTTCTTCGGGAGTCACCTGTTCGACTACCTCGCCACGGAACCCAGCCAACCCGATAACCCCACCAGCCAATGTCACATCCTCATCTCGTTCAACACCAGCCAATCTCCCACCATTGAACTCCTGGGAAAAGCCTACGATGAACTCCTCCAACTCCTTTGTTCTTATCACAAACTGCGCTACATCTATCACCAATCCCGCCAACGCTACCCCGAAGCGCGACACCTCTATAGCCAGTTAGAACAACAAATCCAAACCTTACCCAACCTCACCACCAACCCCCAAACCCGCCTCGACACCCTGAAAAATCTGCTTAACCAAATCCCCCAAATCGCCCTCGACTACGCCCGATGCTTGCGAGACTTACGCGCCCACCACACGGCGATGGAAACCAATATTACCAACTTTGACACCAAGCAACGGAATATTGCCCAAATTGACAACAATATCCCCCAATTCTGGGACGAATTCCTCAAAGATAGCCAACGCGATAAACAGCAAATCCAAACCGATATCAATTATCTCTCACCCGGACAAGAGTTATTCGGACAAATGCTAGAAACGGTGCGAGGTATCGTAGACTTAGATCAAGCAGAACGCGATACGTTCCGAAGGAACAGGCTTCGCCAACGCGCTTTCGACCAGAAGCTGCGAAACCTAGAACTCTGGATAGCCGTTGTCGGAACCGGATTAGCCGTGAGTGGGATATCCTCCCAAGTCGATTCCCAACCCATCCAAACCTTTATCCAGAATCAAACCAACTCTGATACACCGATTTGTCCGGGTGCGGGTGTAGTGAAATGTACCACCTACAATGGTGTCAATGTCTTCATTCATATTATTATTGCCATGCTCATCGCCCTGCCCATCGGTTGTATAATTCAATGGATGCGCGATCGACACAAACGCAGAGGGTAAGTAGGTGGACATTGTGGATCGTCATTCGTCATTTGTAAATTCTCTCCCCCAGCTTCCAGACGTAGCTACGTCTCTACATTGCTTCCCCTTATCGCAGCCCCATCCCTTGCAATTCTTGACGTAACCGTTGCGCTTCCTGGGGATTGGTGACTTGATGACGGGCGATCGCACTCTCAAATGCTGCTAAACTTTCAGGTACTCGTCCCAGTTTGAGTAACACAACGCCTAAGTTTTGGTAAGCGTCGGCATAGTCGGGATTCAGTTGAATCGCTTTTTGATAAGCGGTTATCGCGGCTTCCCACTCTCCCAATGCTTTTAAGGTCATCCCCAGGTGATTGTATCCCACGGCAAAACTCGGATCAATCTTCACCGTGGTTTGATATGCCCGTTTCGCTGTGGTTAAATCGCCAACGCCGAATAACAAATTCCCTAAATTATTATAGGCTCCCAGTTTAAGTTGGGGCAGAATCGGTTGCTTGATGGCGTCTTGATAGTGATTTGCCGCTAATTGGAGTTGATTCTGTTTCGTGTAAGCATTGCCTAAATGATAATGTAATTCAAATAAGACAGAAGCGTCTACCTGTGAATCCGTGAATCCACGCTTAAGTAAATTAATCCCTTCCTCTACTTGACCGATTTGCACATAAAGCGCTCCTAATTTACTACACAAGTATGCATCATTAGGATGATCGGCAAGAAACCCTTCCATGGCATTCTTGGCGCGAGTATATTTATCCAGAGCCGCGATCGCACCCGGTTGATAACCATAGTGTAGAATGCCCACAGTAGACAGGGAAATCACCTGCCAATCCGGTTCTCGCTGCAACAATTGGGCGACACTATCATCCACAATCGAATGGTAGGGGCGAGAAAAATGGATATCGGGGTGATGGCGAAATAAACGGGATACCAGGGAATAGGGCGATTGAGTCGCACCCACTTCTTGACGGATCAGATTAATCACCAAGTTGCGATCGTTTTTTATCGCCTGTTGGATTTCTGGTATGATTTCCGGCGTTAACACTTCATCCGCATCCAGCACCAACACCCACTTCCCTTGCACATAGCGCAGCGCCTGGTTGCGGGCGGCTGAGAAGTCATTGCACCATTGAAAATGATAGACTTTTGCCCCATACTCTGTAGCGATATCAATCGTGCGATCGCTTGATCCAGTATCCAGGATCACCATTTCATCGACGACTGGCTGCACAGTCTCCAAGACTTGGGGTAAACTGGCTTCCTCGTTTTTCACAATCATGCATAGACTGAGATCCATTTTCGATTCCCTCTTTTTAGGTTTAATATCTGAGCGTTGGCGAATCTATGTATAATAGAATCCAATTAACTAAATCTAAGTTAAAGAACATTTAACTGAAAAGCCATTCGCCAATAGCTGAAGTCTTCTTCAGAAGGCGGCTAATTTGTGGACTAGATTGATTATTAACATTAGACAACGATGCCAAAACCGACACAAGCCCACATGTCTCGCACAATCTCTAAGAGTCAACCCAGTGGTGCGAAGGATATGACTAAGCGTCAGATGGAATATTATATGGGAGCAAAGCTGATTGAGGTTGGGGTTAATCCGAAATCTGCGATTTATCGTTGGTCAGTCGAAGATAAAGGAAGTCGTGAAATCTGGACGTATAGTGCCTACTGGAGTGATTCTAAAGAGGAATTATTGCAGAAGGAACAGGAATCGTAGAGACGTTCCGGTGGAACGTCTCCAGAGAAGATAGTGGGTTTGCCCTTCTGTTTTGATGGCGAAGACAGCGCAACTACAAACAAACATTCAACTTAGTTGGGCGACTATTTGGTTTTGTAAGACGGTTTGTTCAGTGAGTAAGTCGTCTACGGTTAATCGTAATGCGCGATCGCGATCGACTGAAAATTTGAGTTTGATGCGATCGCGCCCCGGATTTCCTGGGGGTGTAAGCTGGGCAATGGTTCTGGCGCCGTCGCGATCATTTAAGGGTTGTACGGCGGTTTTGCCGCCCCCAAGTTGGCGTGTGACTAAGCGATCGCCTTCAAAGTATACCTCGGTTGCTCCTGTTTCTGCGCCTAATTCTCCGACGATTAATTCAATACTCGGTTGATTCTCTATTGACGCCCCCACTACTAATTCCACGGGATTACTCATCGGATAGGGTTGTCCGGCTTTAATTATTGGATGCCAATTGTGACAGTTATTCCGTCGATCCCAGTAGCGAATCCCATAGCTATGGTAGAGGAAGTCTTGGACTTCTATGCCTTGGGCTAATTGTAATGCGCCTTGGGCGATGGCTTCAAAGGGTTTTCGAGAACGAATCGTTTCGGCGTTAAAGTATTGCTTCACCCACTCTTGAACGGCGGGTATTTTTACGGTTCCCCCCACTAATAATACAGCATCAATATCTGCAACTTCGATACCACTGCGCCGTGCTTGTTGCAGGAGTTGAGTCATTCTTTCATTCAGGTTATCAAAGAATTGGTGATCCGTTAAAATGGTTTCAAAGGTTTGCCGATCCAGATTCAGTTCATAACTCTCTAGCGTTTCATCGTTAAAGTAAACTTCCGTAGCTGTGGATTCTGAAGATAGCTTAATTTTCAGGCGTTCCGCCAATCGCGTGGTTAAGGGCGATCGCGAAATCCCCTGGGTTTGGACAAAATAATCTACTAGCCAGTTATCAATATCTGAGCCGCCTAAGTTCTGCCCTGCTTTGGCGAGTACCCGGGCTATTTTGGGCTTTTGTCCCGAACGTTCACCTAAGACTTTCTCCCCCCATTTCAAGATAAAACCCAGGGGCTTTGTTCCGGTTTGTACCTCTTGATTTAACTGCACCAGGGATAAATCTAAAGTCCCGCCACCAAAATCCACCACCAGGAGGGTTTCACCTTCTGCCACACCATACCCCAAAGCGGCGGCGGTTGGTTCATCCAGTATCCGCAGTTGTTCCACGGGTAAGGATTGACAAACCTCTGTTAACCAGTGGCGATAAGCCTCAAAGCTATCGACGGGTACGGTAAGAATTAAGGATTCAATCGTGTCTGTGGGAGAAGGGGAGACTTTGGCGATAATTTGGCTGAGGAACCATTGTCCAATTTGCTCAAAACTGATGGTTTGTTGATCCAATTCCGGCAAAAATCCCTGAATCTGGGAACCTATCCCCCGTTTGAAGCTGGAGAAAAAGCGAGGATCGGTGGTAAGATCTAAGCCGCGATCGCGCACGGTTTGACCAACGATAACCTTACCGTTTTGGGCATCCTCAACATAGACCAAACTGGGAATCAGGGGCGGATTTTGGGCAAGTTGTACTGATAAACCAGGTAGGTTGACGGTTTCCGCCTCTCCCATGGCGGCGTTCCAGCGAGTGATAACTGTATTGCTTGTACCAAAATCAATTGCGTAGTTTGTCATTTGTCTTTAGACAGGGAACAGGGAACAGGGAACAGGGAATAGGAATTTATCCTTTTCATTTTACAATAGGAATTTCGACAATAAACTCTGTTCCTTGACCGGGATTTGAAACACACTGAAGTTGACCTTGATGTTTCTCGACAATAATTTCGTGGCTAATTGATAAGCCCAATCCGGTGCCGCGTCCTACTGGTTTTGTGGTAAAGAATGGATCAAAGATTTGGGGAATAATATCGGCATTAATTCCGGCACCATTATCCGCAATCCGAATAACGGCAAAGTCTGATGGTTGCTGTTTATGACCATTATCGTCTGCACTCTGACTCTTTTGAACCATTTCGGTGTGAATTTTAATCACGCGGGGAGCGGGTTTATTATCTAAGGCATCAATCCCATTACTCAGCACGTTCATAAATACCTGATTTAACTGACTGGCGTAGCAGGTAATTGCTGGGAGTTTACCGTATTCTTTAATCACTTCAATTTGGGGACGATCGCCTGATGCTTTCAGCCGATGCCGTAAAATAATTAATGTATTATCAATACTCTCATGAATATCAATGGCTTTGCGTTCAGATTCATGATGTCGAGAGAAAATGCGTAAGGATTTAACAATTTGCTGAATGCGTTCGGCACCTATATCCATCGATTTGATTACATTCTGCCAATCCTCACTGACGAACTCCCAGTCAATTTCCTCAATAATCTCTTCGATTTCTTCAGGCGGATTGGGGTAGTTTTTGGTATAGGCATTAATTAAGCGAGTGAGATCGACAAAATAATTTTTAGCATACATGAGATTCCCGCCAATAAAGTTGACCGGATTATTAATTTCATGCGCCACACCTGCCACCATTTGCCCTAAGCTGGACATTTTCTCATTATGAATCAGTTGAGTTTGGGCGCGTTTGAGTTCAGCTAATGCTGTCTCTAGTTGGATCGATTTTTCCTGTTCTCGCTGAATCGATTGATGCAAGGCTTCCTCGGCTTGTTTGCGTTGGCAGATATCTTTGAGTGAACCCACCATCCGCTGAGGTTTTCCGTCTTCATCCCACAGGGCTTGTCCGCGACACATTACCCATTTATAGTCACCATTTTGGCATTGTAAGCGATATTCAATTTCATAATAAGGGATTTTTCGCTGCAAGTAGTTTTGGGTGGTTTCGACAATTTGCTCGACATCATCGGGATGGATACGACTAATCCATTCATCAAAACGATGTACAATTTTACAGGTGTCATCGTGGCAATTTTGATTGCCGATAATTTCCTGAAACCGCTCAGACGTAAACACTTCACCACTTTGTAAATTCCAATCCCAAATTCCATCATTATTGCCTTGTAAGACTAACTGCCAGCGTTCTTCACTTTGGCGTAAATCTTCTTCAATTCGCTTGCGTTCTGTAATATCTTTGCCGACGGTGATTATACAGCGTTCCCCTTTCAAATCAATAAACTCAGCCGATAATAATAAGGTAATAATCTCACCCCATTTAGTCCGCCATTCCGTTTCCCAGTTACACAGTGATCCTTGTCGATGTAAAAGCTGTTCAAACTGAACCATGTTTTCCGGATTGACGACCAAGTTTAGATCAAAAATTGTCTGCCCAATGACAGTTTTTCTCTCATACCCCAATAGATTGAGAAAACTTTGATTCACATCGATATAGCGTCCGTCTGGGCAAGTGCTAATCGTCATCGGGTCAGGGCTACAACTAAAAGCTTTGGCAAATTTTTCTTCTGAGATTTGGCGGGCAACTTCGGCGCGTTGGCGTTCTTGGACTTCTAGGAGTAATGAGGTGAGATCGGCGATGGAACGGGCAAAGTTTTGCTCTTCTGGTGTCCAATGTCGGCACGTTTCTATCTGTTCAATACATAACACACCTACGGTTTTTCCGCCCAATCGTAAAGGGGTGTCTAGCATTGATGTTATGTTTAATCCCTGTAGGTAAGACTCCAGCAAATCACCACTTCTGGGATCGCTCATCACATCATCTACTGCAACGAGGGGAGCCTCAATTAAAGCGTTAAAGTAAAGCGGATGGTTAGCTAGGGCTAGGCTTAACCCGGTGGTATGTTGGCAGTGACTTTGCTGGAATAAATCCAGACATTCAATATGAGTTTTTTGTTGATTATAGAGCCAAATACCGACTCGTTCGACCTCAAGGGTACGGGCTGTGACTTCGGTGATTTTCTGAAACGCTAATTCTAAATTTCCCTGATATAAAATTTTATTTTTAGCCAGTTCAATGAGTAAACTATTTTGATGGCTAAGCTGTCTTGCCTGTTGGCGAAGTTGGTTCTCAGCTTGCTGGCGATCGCGAATTTCTTGTTGGAGTAAACTATTTTGTTCTTTTAACTGGTTCTGTAATCCTTGCAGGAGCAGTTGATGTTCGATCCGAACTAAAATTTCTTCCGGTTGGAACGGTTTAGTAATATAGTCAGCCCCGCCAATTTTTAACGCTTTGACTTTCTCTGCCGCTTCCGTCAATGCGCTTAAGAAAATAATCGGAATATCTTTGGTTTTCGAGTTTGACTTCAGACATTGACAAACACTATACCCATCCATATCCGCCATGACAATATCCAGTAAAATCAAATCAGGAGGTGACGAAATTGTCGCATGGATGGCGAGTTTACCACAAATAGCCCGTTTAATGTTATAATCTTCTTTCTCCAATACCTTCGATAAAAAGCGTAAATTATTGGGGTTATCGTCAACCACTAATATCGTTATTTTAGGTTTATTCAATACCATTGATAATTGTTGACTTAGCATCACTCTAGTCCTTATGAATGATTGATGACAGCCTGAGTCACTCGCACAATAACATCCAGTCTAAAATCATGAAGTAAATCTGTTAATGCCTTGACTAAATCTGCCTTTTCTGTCGGGAGTTCCTGAATCAACTGAGCAATCATTGCTTCATCCAACTGATTAGCTGCCTGTGCTAATTCAGTCACCCAGGCTGAAGGTAGACTGGATAACTCTGAACAGAAAAACGAGTCTGGTTTTTCTTGTGTGCTATAACTTGATCGAGAGAGAGGTAAACTATCCGATAACTCTTCATAACGATAGCGCACTCCTAAATGGTGGGCAATGGTGTCAAAAATTTGCTCCTCTGTAAACGGTTTCCGGACAAAATCCTCAGATCCGGCGGCTAAAATCTCCTCTCGCCTTTCCTCAAAGGCGCTAGCGGTTAAGGCGATAATAATAGTTCTAGATAAATCGAGGACTGAGTTGGATTGAGATAACCGTTCTTTTTCTTTGCTTTTAAGCCGTCGCGTTGCTTCTAACCCATCCATCATTGGCATACGTGTATCCATAAAAATCAAGTGAGGTTGCCAACTTTCCCATAACGGTAAGCATTCCATCCCATTTGCCGCCTCCCGCACTTCAAAGCCAATCGGTTCGAGTAATTTAATCAGCAACAGGCGATTTTCGGGGGTATCATCAACGACGAGGATACGATAGGTTGGTTGATTGGGTTCTAAGCATAAGACGCGCTGACGGGGTTGGGGGGTAACGGGGTAGACATCTGCCGGACTAATTTTAATACTAAACTTAAAAATTGTCCCCTTGCCGACAACACTACTGACGGTAATGGTTCCCCCCATCAGTTGCACAAATTTGCGGGTAATGGTTAACCCTAAACCTGTCCCTTCCGCCATTTTTTGTCCGGTTTCGGTTTGGACAAAGGCATCAAATAAGTTGTCAATTTCAGCCGAAGAAATACCCGCTCCCGTATCTTCTACTTCAAACTGGAGTCGGGGGGGAAATGCTGACAATGATGATGAGTCGGTGTCGGAAGGGTTTTGATTGGTTAACGCCTCCGTTGCCAAATTTACTCGTAAGGTAATTGTACCCTGTTCGGTAAATTTAATCGCGTTACCTAAAAGATTAATCAAACACACCCGTAATTTTTTTGCATCGGTTTTTATGGTTTGCGGAACATTGGGGGCGACCATGAAAACTAGATTTAACTTTTTCTGTTCGGCTTTAATTTGGAACATTTCTTCCAAATTATCTAACAAGCGATACAAATCAAAGCTGGTTTCATAGAGGGAAATAATCCCTGCTTCAATCTTCGATAAATCTAAGACATCATTAATTAAGTCCAGTAAATGTTCACCACTGCGATTAATAATACCCAGATATTCTCGTTGTTCCGGCGTAATTTTCAGATCACGACTCATGACTTGGGTAAACCCTAAAATAGCATTCAAGGGCGTGCGAAGTTCGTGACTCATATTGGCTAGAAATTCACTTTTAGCTTTAGAGGCAGCGGCGGCGGCTTTTTCGGCTTTGCGTCGCTCTTGAATTTCCTGCTCTAATTTTTGATGGCGATCGCGTACTTCTTGAGATAGTCGCCGAATCGTCAGTTGATGCTCCACCCGCGCCAAGACTTCTTCAACTTGAAAAGGTTTGGTGATGTAATCAACACCCCCCACGCGAAAGGCTTTGACTTTATCCAAAACATCATCAATGGCACTAATGAAAATGATGGGAATTTCACGAGTCTCCGGATCAGCTTTGAGATTTTCACAGACTTGATACCCATCCATTTCTGGCATCCGGATATCTAGTAATATGAGATCGGGTTGGGCAGATTTAGCGGCGCGAATTGCCATTTTCCCTTTAACCACACCCCGCACTTGATAGCCTTGCTCCGACAAGGTGGCGGATAAAACTTGTAAGTTTTCTGGGGTATCGTCAACAATTAATAGGTTGCCTTTAGTCATTTGTTATTGGTCTTATGTTATTCGGTATTTGAATCAGGGCGGGTTTTGTTGCTCAGTTATTGGTTTTTAATTGGCGTTAGTCCCTAAACTATTGGTGTCAACTTAAGCTCAAGCCCTCTCCCAAGCCAGCCCTCACCCCCAGCCCCTCTCCCAAGCTTGGGAGAGGGGAGCAAGAGGGGAGCAAGAAAATCCGATCCCCCTTCTCCCGTGCAAAAAAAGTGAAGCATCCTCTGTCCTCCCCCCTCTTGTAGCTCACAAGGGTAGGTTTTTTAAGATGGGGGTTTAGGCAAGACAAGGAAGACAGGTAGACCAGTAGACAAGGAAGAGTGAGAACGAAAAATAGGGCGTTTCGGCTTTTAGAAGTTAGTTTGACCGAACCGAATTCTGTACGGTTTTCCCCCCTTGTCTTCTTTCCTTCCTTGTCCTCCTTGTCTTGT
>NZ_JAVKEA010000173.1:0-31159 GCF_040221695.1 Coleofasciculus sp. E2-BRE-01
CGGTGGGGGGGGGGCGGGGGGGGGGGGGGGGGTGTGGGCGGCGGGGGGGGCGGGGGGGGGGGGGGGGGGGGGGGGGGGGGGGGGGGGGGGGGGGGGGGGGGGGGGGGGGGGCGGGGGGGGGGGGGGGGGGGGGGGGCGGGGGGGGGGGGGGGGGGGGGGGGGGCGGGGGGGGCGCGGGGGGCGGGTTTTGAACCAACGTTATCATCAATAGCTGGCGCGAAGTCCCTAAACCCGCCCCTACAAATCAGGTTCCCTTGAAGGAAGCGAAGGGTCAACACTCAACACTAAAAAATTTCCCAAGCCTTTCCGCGATACCCAAAATTAAATGATTCTGGATGCAGGATTTCTGCCAAAATTTCTAACGAATCCACTAATCGGGGTCCGGGACGATTAAAATAAGCATTGCCATCGGTAATATAGACTCTCTTATTTCGTACCGCCTGTAACTCTGACCATTCTGGACGCTGAGTTAACTGCTGGGTTTCCTGACGGGTTCGCTCTAAATCGAAACCACAGGGCATAATAATCATCACTTGGGGGTCAGTTTTCAGCAGTGCATCCCATTCTAAGTACGGCGAATGCTTCCCCAAGGCGGCAAATAAGTGATGACCCCCAGCCATATCGACTAATTCGGGAATCCAGTTACCGCTAGCCATTAACGGATCAGTCCATTCGATCGCGGCAACTGTGGGTTGATTGGCGAGGGAGAGGTTCTGTGTCATTTGCTGAATGGTGTCCACACGAGATTGGAGTTGATTCAGCAAGGGTTGCGCGTCTACGCCTAATGTAGCCGCTACTCGTTCAATATCTGCCCACACCTCGCTTAATTGATTCGGCTGCAAGGAAATCACTTTCGGCTGACTGTGGGTGAGTTCAGCAACCGCTTTCTCGACTTCTGGAAAATTCACCGCACAGACATCACATTGATCTTGAGTAACAATGTGGGTGGGTTGTAATTGTTCCAGGATATCGGTTTTAATTTGGTAGATGCTCAGGGCGTCCTTGACTAAGCGACGCACATCCCGGTCAATTTGGGCGCTGGGTTTTTCGGCATTCAGTCGCGCTTCGGTACAAATGGGGCGGCTTTGGATGTCGGGAGGATAGTCGCATTCGTGCGATCGCCCGACAATTGCATCGGTTAAGCCTAAGGCGGCGACTATTTCGGTGGCGCTGGGGAGTAGGGAGACTATTTTTAGGTCAGAGGTTGGCATGATGGAGTGAAGATTATATTTTTTCAACGCAGAGGTACGCAGAGGGGTACGCAGAGGGGCGCAGAGGATTTGAGAGGTTTTGAGGGAAGGTTTTGTAGAATTTGAGAAACGATAAGTTATCACCTGGCAAGTTTGCTTTAGGGGGTAAAAGCACTCACTCGAAATTCATGAGGTTGGATTTGTTACTTTAACCGGATACCGGATATTTGTGCTAAAACGTGTACTATTATCCGATGCCAAATTTTAGGTAATTTAGTTCTAATATGAAAGCATTGCTCGTCTATCCCCTCTTTCCCAAGACATTCTGGTCTTATGAAAAAATATTAGAATTAGTCGATCGCAAAGTTTTGCTGCCTCCTTTAGGGTTGGTCACTGTTGCGGCTATTTTACCACAGACGTGGGAATTTAAACTGGTGGATCGCAATATCCGAGCCGTCACCGAAGCGGAATGGGAATGGGCGGATATTGTGATTCTTTCAGCGATGATTGTCCAAAAAGGGGATTTACTGGCACAAATCCGGGAAGCCAAACGGCGAGGGAAACGGGTGGCTTGTGGGGGTCCTTTCCCCACCTCTGTTCCCGATGGGGTGCAGGAAGCGGGGGCTGATTACCTGATCTTAGACGAAGGCGAAATTACGTTACCCCTGTTTGTCGAGGCGATTCAACGGGGAGATGAGACAGGCATATTCCGTTCCAATGGGCAAAAACCGGATGTGACAACCACGCCAATTCCTCGGTTTGATTTATTGGAATTGGATGCTTATGATTCAATGTCGGTGCAATTCTCGCGCGGTTGTCCGTTTCAATGTGAATTTTGCGATATTATTGTCCTCTATGGACGCAAGCCCCGGACGAAAACACCCGCCCAGTTATTGGCAGAATTAGACTATCTCTATGAACTGGGATGGCGGCGGGGTGTGTTTATGGTTGATGATAATTTCATTGGCAATAAGCGGAATGTCAAGTTATTGCTGAAAGAATTAAAAGTTTGGCAAGAAGCACACCAGTATCCTTTCCGATTTAATACCGAAGCCTCAGTTGACTTGGCACAAGACCCCGAACTGATGCAATTAATGGTCGAGTGCTATTTTGATGCCGTGTTTCTGGGAATTGAAACACCCGATGAGGATAGTTTACAGTTGACCAAGAAATTCCAAAATACCCGCAGTTCGTTGGCTGAATCCGTGGATATTATTACTGCGGCAGGATTGCGGGTGATTGCTGGTTTTATTGTCGGTTTTGATGGCGAAAAATCTGGTGCGGGTTCGCGGATTGTCCGGTTTGCTGAACAGACAGGAATTCCGACTACAACCTTTGCTATGTTGCAAGCTTTACCGAATACAGCATTGTGGCATCGGTTAGATAAGGAGGGGCGACTCCGGGGCAAAGATGGCAATATTAACCAAACCACGTTAATGAATTTTATCCCCACTCGCCCTTTAGAAGAGATTGCACGGGAATATGTCGAGGCGTTTTGGCAGTTATATGAGCCGGAGCAATATTTAGATCGGGTGTATCGGTATTTCCTGAAACTCGGAGAACCCAAGTGTAAACCCCCGTTTAAATTGCCGAGTTGGGTAGATTTAAAGGCAGTGGCAATTGTGTGTTGGCGACAGGGGCTGAAACGGAAAACACGCTGGAAGTTTTGGCATCATTTATTTAGTATGATTCGGCGCAATCCAGCGGTTTGGGAGCATTATTTAATTGTTTGCGCTCACAACGAGCATTTTATGGAATATCGTCATATTGTCCGGGATCAAATTGAGGGACAGTTGGCGGAGTTTTTGGCACGGGAGGAGAAGTTAAAAGTCTATACAGAGAATCGGAAAACTCAGGTGACTGTATAACGTGATTCGAGTTAAGCTGTCATGCATTTAAATTGGGTATTAGTAGCGAGCAAGATGCTCGCACTACAAGGATTTCCCCATTATTGATATTAAGGTTTAAATGCCGAACAGCTTATCCTCCTATGTAAAGTCAGTAAACAGTGATCAGTGAACAGTGATCAATAAGCAGTGCTAAGGCGAATGGTACTGACTTAAGGTTGGTAGGTTGAGCGAAGTCGAAACCCACGATGGCGGCGTGGCACAGCTAAAATAGGGTTTTGTTTGTAGTAAGCACGAAGAGTGCTATAACGCTTAGCTGGAGAGGGCGGAAGCCCTCACTACGAACCAATTCTAATTCATCAAATAAGGTGTGCCACGCCACTACGGTATATCAAAGGTGTCGGTGATTCCCTAATGCTTATTGAGCGTGCCATTCGTGCTAAGTCGGTGACAACTGATAACTGACAACTGACAACTGATGAGGAAACTTCTTGCGAAACTAAGATAAATCTAAGTTGGTTTTATTAGCAATTTGATCCTGTACTCCCATCTTAATGTCTTGAGCTATCTTCGTGAATTTATCGAGGCTCTTGGGTTGAGACTGTACGGTATCCGCTATAGCTTGGACGCTTTGAGCAACCTCTGAGTCGGTTTTGGTGACTTCTTCTATATGTTGGGTAATGCGAGCCGCTTGATTGCCATTTAATGGCTGTTGCTCAGTTAGTTCTATCTCATTTGCCGTTGTGGGAAATCTATCTTGAAGTAGATGCCATAATTTGTGCCGTTGTTCAAGCAACTGTCCTTCGATTGGTTCACCTGTTTTTTCTACAGCGTTTGTCAGTACCAAGGTAGCAATTGCTGGTTTTGTTAGTGAAGTGGATGTCATAAAGCATTATTATTGATTAACGGTTATACCTTAGCAAAGCATACCGAGGCAAGTTTATCGTCTATGGAAAGTTAGAGTTTGAGCAATACTGACATTTCTACCACCAACATCGGGGTGCTATCACCACTCCCAGAGCCAAGTATCTCTCCTTCTGCGTAGAAGAAGCCCATAGCGCTTCTTTGCCTACAATTAAGTAGGTTGGTGGAAATTAGCGGGTGTCGGGGCTTACTGATAAACGTGCAAGATGTAAGGTTAACCTAACCCTTGAGTGGAGGCAAGTTTGTGCGTATAGGTTCATTGCTGGGATTATTCTTATTTATCCTCTCAGTTTACATTTTGTGGAAAATCAAAACGGTTATTTTGCTCGGCTTTGCTGCCGTAGTTTTTGCCACTACACTTAACCGTCTGGTGCGATTTTTGCTCCGCTTTCGGCTCAAACGCGCTTTCGCTATCGTTATATCTGTGGGGTTTTGTCTAGGATTACTGAGTGGTTTTTTTGTCCTGGTTGTTCCCCCCTTTGTTGATCAAGTTCAGCAATTGATCGATTTAGTTCCGATTGGGTTACAACAAATTCCTGACTGGGCAAACTGGGTAAGGAATTTGGTTCCCGATGGACTTTTAGAGGATATTGGCGGCTTGAATGTTTTTACTCAAAATCTGCGTTCATGGGCAACCAAACTCTTTGGCAACTTTTTTGATATATTCTATAGTTCAATTGGCGTAGTCTTGAACATGTTGTTAGTTGTGGTTGTCACCATTATGTTACTCGCCAATCCTGAACCCTACCGCCAGGGTTTTATCCTCCTCTTTCCTGCCTTTTATCGCCGCCGAATTAAGGAGATTCTCGATGAATGTGAAGATACTCTGGGAGGTTGGGCAGTCGGTATCCTCTTTAATATGACGGTAATTGCTATATTGAGTGGGCTGGGGTTATGGATTTTGCAGGTACAATTGCCCCTAGCGAATGGTTTGTTAGCGGGTATATTCACATTTATCCCCAATTTGGGTCCGACTTTAAGTGTAATTCCGCCCGTAGCATTGGCTTTACTTGATACGCCTTGGAAAGCTGTAGCGGTTGTGATTTTGTATATAGTAATTCAGCAAATTGAAAGTAATATTTTAACCCCGCTGGTTATGCAAAAACAGGTTTCTTTGCTGCCAGCGGTTACGTTGTTGTCTCAGATGGCTTTTGCTATATTTTTTGGGATCTTTGGCTTGTTCTTGGCGCTTCCCATTGTTGTCGTAGCTCAGGTTTGCTTAAAAGAAGTTTTAATCAAAGATATCCTAAACAAATGGGAATAGTTGATTCGTTATAATTTTTTGTAGGTTGGATTGAACAAAGTGAAACCCAACAGATTTACATCAAGTTTTTGTTTGTTGGGTCTCGTCCCTCGACCCAACCTACTCCTTTAATTTTATTTAAGAACTGAAGGAATTGCTGCCATTATCTGTGATGTAATGAATTCCGGTGTATCTCTTCCACTAATTGGAATGTGAAGATCGGCTTCTGCATACATAAGACGCCGTTTGTCAAGTAAATTTTGCAGGGCTGCTGTTGGATCAGTTGTTTGTAATAAGGGGCGTGTCGTATCATCTTGCAGACGCTGTATTAATAGGTCTACAGGTGCATCTAACCAGACAATTAAACCTTGGTGTAGATAACTCCAATTCATCTGTTTGAGTACAATGCCACCACCTGTAGCAACAGTTAAGTTAGTGTAAGCGGATACTTCTGACAAGACTTGAGCTTCTACCTGGCGAAATTCGTCCTCCCCCCTGTCAGCAAAAATCTGGTTAATGGTTTGTCCTGCTACTTGTTCAATCAGGAAATCTGTGTCTACAAAACGATAGCCGAGTTCTTTTGCCAATCGTTGCCCTACGGTAGTTTTACCGACACCCATCATGCCAATCAGATAGACATTGATGCCTTTTAATAAATCGTTCATCACCAAAGCCTTTCTCTCTCATCTCCTGGTTAAGACGAGTTACATTCTACCTGATTGCATCCTATACAATTACAATTTCAATGCGTCTTCGGTTATTGTGCCAATTGGGGACAAAATTTACCCTGCTCAAGGATAGCCGCGATCGCTAATAAATCATCAACCTTGAGCGGTTTCGCAATATGGCTGTCAAACCCTGTGGCTAGGGCGAGTTGGCGATATGGCTCAGTCGCTGCTACCGTCACCGCGATCGCGGTGACATGATACCCTACTTTTGTCTCTAAGCCTCTGATTTGACGGATCAGCCAATAGCCATCTTCTCCTGGCAGAAGTAGCTCACATAGTAGAATATCCGGTTGAAAATCCTCAAATACCTCTAAAGCTTCCTTAGCGCTAGTAACAGTCAGAACATTGGCTTCTTCTTGCTCAAAAATGATGCTGAGTAATTCTCTGGAATCGGCATTGTGATCTACAACTAAAATCCGCCTATTTTTGAAATTATGGTTCATTGGTGTTGCCTAGCTTTTGTTGATTCAACAGCGATCGCCTATGCTGGCAAAGATTGAATTAGACCTTTTGCTGTTCAAGCATTACACAATGAAGAGTATTCGTCGGTACGGTAGCGTACAGGGGCAGGGCTGAGGGAGCAATGTAGAGACGTAGCATGCTACGTCTGGGAGCTGGGGAAGCTGGGGAAGCAGGGGAAGCAGGGGAAGCAGGGGAAGCTGAGACGTTCCGATGAAACATCTTTTGTAGGGGCGGGTTTTACCACTAACGTTTCGTTTTCACCCTGATATAACTAAACCCGCCCCGCCCTAACCGTTTAATTATCACATAAGACAAATGACATAAGACGAATGACAAATGACGTAGCTTGCTTCTCGCGAAAGCGAGTATGACGAATGACAAATGACATCACCGATCGCCATTTGGGGGATACAGTAAGCGATCGCACTCGTGCTTGACAACCCTGTAACATTCACACGCTATAGTTTCCAGGAGTTCCCGATTGAGAATGGTAATTTTTCCTCGGTGAGAGTGAATTGCACCTGTTTCCTGAAGCTTGCCCGCCGCGACTGTCACCGTAGCCCGACGGGTTCCCAGCATATTGCCCAGAAATTCTTGAGTGAGTCGCAACTCAGAGCCAGAAATACTATCCTGAGCAGAGAGTAACCACCGAGCCAGCCGTTGTTCTAGCCGATGCTGGCGATTGCAAGCCGCCGTTTGACTTACCTGATTTAATAGGGTTTGAGTGTAGCACAGGAGCAATCGTTGCAATCTCCCCCCTCGATCAAACTCGCTTTTGAGAATCGAAGTGTCCATTTTCATCCCGGTGCCTTCGAGTTGCACAACGGCTTGGTTGATTGCTATCCCATCCGCCAGAAATACAGGAATACCAACCATTCCCTCCTTCCCTACCATGCCAACTTCAGTTGTTGAACCGTTTGTCAAGAGGGTGACTAACGAAACCATTGCCCGATTGGGAAAATAGACGTGGAGAATTGGTTCTCCAGGTTGATAAAGAATTTGTCCTAATATCAGAGAGACTTCTTCGAGGTGAGGAACGAGGCGCTGGTATTCCTGATCGGGTAGAGCCGTCAGCAGTTGATTAATCCTGATCGAATTGCTATTTAATGAGGGCATTTCAGTAGAGTATTTCCAGGGAGGTTGTCAAAAACATCTGAGTATTTTTTGGTAGTATGAAGTCTGCATGACAACTCATTCTTCACCCCTTTGGCTTTGCCCTTGATCGACGCCTACAGCGATTTTCAGCAACAACTGACACACCTGCCGCTCATTTTGGCAGGTCCCATCTTGCGGCGTACTGATCCTGATAGCGTCACGGTTTGGCTGGCATTGAAAGCGTCTAGTTCGGTCACACTTAGAGTGTATACCACTATCGACGGTCAGGGTAAAAGCATTGATCGGGAACAGTTGACTGGATCACGCGCCACTGTCGCTGTGGGCAAATACCTGCATATTGTCGCGGTAACGGCTAAACCCGTTGATGGATACTTACTTGAACCGGGACAAATTTATGCCTACGATTTGGAATTTGGCGATCGCAATCAAACCCTCAATGATGCCCTCAACGCCAGAGACGTTTTTCCCTTCATCACCGTTAGCTATTTAGACCACAATCTGCCCACATTTGCCATGCCGCCGGATGATTTAAATCATCTGCGGATCGTTCACGGTTCCTGTCGCAAAGCCCACGGGAAGGGACTAGATGCCTTACCCCTGCTGGATGGTTTAATCGAACAGTCAGCCGATCAACCTAATCATAGACCGCATCAACTCTTTTTAACCGGAGACCAAATTTACGCCGATGATGTCGCTGATCCCCTGTTAGCCGCCCTCAGCGATATCGGGAATACGTTACTCGGTTGGGAGGAAGAATTGCCCTATAAAGGTGATTTTGTCAAGGGGTATTCCTGGAAAAAAGTGAGTGAATGGAAACCGGGACAGCGCACAGAAATTGCCCGAAATTATGCTGGCTTAACGGCGATGTTGGAAAATCAACCTGAACGCTCTAAAAGCCATCTATTTAGTTTGGGTGAATATTTGGCGATGTATCTGTTGTCTTTGTCACCAATCCTGTGGGTGAATCCCTTTACCAAAGGCAAGACAAGGGGGAAAAAGTCGAAATCATGGGATGAGGAAGTTGATGCGATTCAGGACTTTTCCAGGTATTTGTGGCAAGTCAGGCGAGCGCTGGCGAATGTGCCAACTTATATGGTTTTTGATGACCACGATATTAGCGATGATTGGTATTTGAATCGGGAGTGGTGCAACCGAGTTTTAGGTAAACCTCTGGGCAGACAGATCATCCAAAATGGACTATTAGCTTATGCCTTGTGTCAGGCGTGGGGAAATACACCAGAACAGTTTACCTCGGGACAACCGGGAGAAAAATTCTTGCAAGCATTGCAACAATGGTCAGAATCAGCCGGGACAGATGCATCCGCCTGGGAAGTGATGGGACAGTATTTAGGAGTGCCTGACATTGACGCAGAAACAGGATTGCCGAAATTGAAACAGGATGGAGCGGTTTTAATTCTGAATCGGAATAATTCAGATGGTACTCCCACTTTAACCTGGCACTATAGCGTTAGGAGTTTTAAGCACGAAGTTATTGTATTAGATACGCGGACGTGGCGCGGTTTTCCCATGGGAGAGGATCAGGCGATCGCGCCGCCGATGCTATTATCCCCGACAGCTTTTGATCAGCAGATTGAAGATCCTCTGGACAAAACCGATCAGCTAAAAGCAGCGGGCAAGTCGAGGATTGAAGCCACATTAATTGTTTTACCAACCAACCTGATCCATGCGTCGTTAGTGGATATCGCCCAACGGTGGCATTGGCATCAGGGTAAAGTATTTGGTACAGATGTGGGGGATTCGTGGAACTTTCACGATGTCGCCTTTAGTAAGCTATTAACCGCGCTATTTCAGCGACGCGATCGCATCGTGTTGCTGTCGGGGGATATTCACTATGGCTACGTGGTTCGTCTCAACTATTGGTCAAATCCGCGTGGGAAACTCCAGAGACACGCAGCAGGCTACGTCTGGGAAGCTGAAGAGAGAGACAATCATAACTCGGCATCGGTGTTGGTACAGTTAACCTCCAGTTCAATCAAAAATGCTGAGTTGAAGACCTATTTAGTTCATACCAAAGTTAAATCACTGGCATTAGAACAACCGGAATATTGGGTGGGATGGCAGACACCGCCGCCACTGGTGGAAATTATCGCCACTCCCGGTAAAGTGAGAATCCAAGATGTGCCAGTCCCCAGTCAAGGACCCTTTTGGCAGCAAATCCAGGTTGCTCAAGGTAATTGGGACATCGCGTGGCAAGTCGCCCTCAAGGAGGAGCGATCGCAACCCGACTGGCGGTATCGAACAGAGTGGAGTAAACGCCAAAAAGCGGAATCTGTTCCTTGGCTGAAGCGACATCCTCAGCCAGAATCACACCAGAAGTCACCTCTATGGCGAAAGCTTTTAGTCGGTTCCCTATCATGGTTATGGCGAAATCGCTGGCTACAAGAGGGTGACGAAATTGTTGGCTGTAATAACATTAGCGTTGTCAGTTTCCAATGGTCACCGGATGATGCTAAAGCGGTGATTCAAGAGGTCTATTGGCATCCACCCTGGAAACCAACCAGTGTGGTTAAGAGTCGGTATTTTGCGCCACTGCGGTTAGAGTCGCCACCCCCATTGCCTACCATTAACAGTTAAGGCAGGCACAAGGGAGAGCTGGGGGAGCTGGGGGAGCTGGGGAAGCTGGGGAAGCAGAGGGAGCTGGGGAAGCTGGGGAAGATAGGGGAGCTGGGGAAGCTGGGGAAGCTGGGGAAGCTGGGGAAGCAGAGGGAGCTGGGGAAGCTGGGGGAGAGAAAGTTATATGCCTGAAGGGGTGATTTTCGAGAACATCTTTACCTGCACTCTGGGCAAACGGTAATATTCACTACAGTTCTAGATCCAATTTCGACCAATCTTGGAATACGTAGGGTGTACATCAAGGAGGAGGGGTGTAGTAAACGTGGCAGTACAATGGGATCTCTACAATCCAGAAGACTTCTATGATGAGCTGTTTTCAGCCAAAGGGCAGCCACGACCATCAGCCGCTGCCCTGATTCAATGGATGCAGGGATTACGCCCTGATGAACTCCAGCGACACCGGGAAACGGCTGAAGTTGCTCTGCTCAAGTTAGGCGTAACCTTCAGTGTTTATAGTGATAATCAGGGTATTGAACGAGTATTTCCCTTTGATATCATTCCCCGGATTATCTCGGCTCAGGAATGGCAAACCTTAGAGGGTGGACTCAAACAACGGATTCAAGCGCTGAACCTCTTCCTCAACGATATGTATGGGGAACAGCGTATTCTCAACGATGGTAAAATCCCCCACGAAGTTGTGTTTTCGGCAACGGGATTTCTCAAGCCTTGCATCGGCTTAAAGCCGCCCAGCGATGTCTGGTGTCACATTACCGGAACTGATTTGGTGCGCGATCGCGAGGGTCAGTGGTATGTTCTAGAAGATAACCTGCGTGTACCTTCGGGCATCTCCTACGTCCTGGAAAATCGGCGGGTGATGAAAAGTACATTCCCGGAAATCTTCCAAACCCTGGCAATTCAACCCGTGGACGATTATCCTAGCCACTTGCTAGAAACGCTGCTCAATTTAGCACCACCTCAACTTCCTGATCCTACTGTTGTTGTCCTAACTCCCGGTATTTACAATTCAGCCTACTTTGAACATTCCTTTTTAGCCCAGCAAATGGGGGTGGAACTGGTTGAAGGTCGGGATTTAGTCGTCGTGGATGGCTATTTGCAAATGCGAACGACGAAAGGATTGCGGCGCGTGGATGTGGTGTATCGTCGTGTGGATGATGACTTTTTAGATCCTCAAGTTTTTCGTCCGGATTCCCTCTTAGGTGTACCCGGATTGATGGACGTTTATCGTCAAGGGCGAGTCGCCTTAGCTAATGCACCCGGAACAGGCGTAGCGGATGATAAGGTTGTCTATGCTTATGTCCCCGAAATGATTCGTTATTACCTGGGAGAAGAACCAATCTTATCCAATGTTCCCACCTATTTATGTTGGCAAGAACAAGACCGAAATTATGTCTTGAATAATTTAGAAAACGTCGTGGTTAAGTCTGCCAATGAGTCGGGGGGGTATGGTATGTTAGTGGGTTCGAGTTCCACTGAGGTAGAACGGGCGGAGTTTGCGGAACGAATTAAAGCTAATCCTCGCAATTATATCGCCCAACCGATCCTTTGTTTGTCGCGAGTGCCAACCTTGATTGATCATCAGGTAGAAGGACGACATGTCGATTTGCGCCCTTATATTTTGCATCGGGGAGACGACATTTATGTTCATCCCGGTGGATTAACCCGTGTGGCGTTGAGAAAGGGTTCTCTGGTGGTGAATTCATCCCAAGGGGGCGGAAGTAAAGATACGTGGGTGCTGAATCACTCATGAATTACACTGTTCCAAAGCTAGTCCTTTGTTAATAACTTCCTCAACACAACAAACTCAACACCACAAAGGACAAATGACGAAGGACGAATGACAAATGACAAATGACGAATGACAAAGGACAAAGGACAAATGACAAATGACAAATGACAAAGGACAAATGACAAAGGACAAATGACAAAGGACAAATGACAAAGGACAAAGGACTAATTTATGCTAAGTCGGGTTGCTGATTCTATCTATTGGCTCAATCGCTATATCGAACGGGCAGAAAATATTGCCCGATTTGTGGATGTTAACTTAAATTCCATGCTGGATATGCCCCCAGGAGTGACTCAGCAATGGGAACCCTTGGTGATTACAACGGGGGATCGAGATGTATTCCAAGAACGCTATGGCGAGGCTACCTCGGACAATGTTATCCACTTCCTCACATTTGACTCGAACTATCCCAATTCAATTTTATCGGTACTCCAACTGGCTCGCGAGAATGCCCGTTCGGTTCGGGAAGTAATCTCCTCCGAAATGTGGGAAGAGGTTAATCAATTTTTCCTGATGGTTAAAGAGGCGTCTCAAGCAGGAACATTGGGAACATTGCCTGATTTTTTCACCCAAGTCAAACTGGCTAGCCATCGCTTTGCTGGGGTTATGGATGCCACGATGACGCACAATGAGGGGTGGCATTTTGGGCAACTGGGTAGATTATTAGAACGGGCAGATAAAACAACCCGAATTCTCGATGTGAAGTATTTTGTGTTACTTCCTTCAGTACAGTGGGTAGGAACGCCATTGGATCAAATTCAATGGATGGCACTGCTGAAATCTGCCAGTGCTTATGAGATGTATCGCAAGTCTCAGCATCGGATTACTCCTAACGGTGTCGCCGAATTTCTAATTTTAAACCGCCAGTTCCCCCGCTCAATTCACTTCTGCCTAGCGCAAGCGGAACAATCATTGCATCAAATTACTAGCACCCCCCGTGGAACCTGGTGCAACCCAGCCGAACGGGGGTTAGGGCGCTTGTGTTCTCAACTCGGATATTTGACGATAGAAGATGTTTTTGAGAATGGCTTGCATGAATTTTTAAACCAAATGCAAATCGAAATTAATCAAGTCGGTAACCAAATCTCGAAAACATTTTGTGCGGTAGAACCTGTATAGTGAGGGAGCCATGTAGAGACGTGCCATGGCACGTCTAGATGAGCAGGGGAGATTAAATTATCGTGCGTTATAAAATTTACCACACCACAACCTATACCTATAATCAGCCCGTTATTTTAAAACCCCATATCATCAGGCTACGTCCCCGCTGTGACGGGACTCAGCAACTGCATTCCTTTACATTGGAGATTGAACCCAAACCGGAGAAAATCGCTGAGATAATCGAACTTGATGGGAATGCGATCGCGAAACTTTTATTTAATACCAGTACCGAACAATTAACGATCAGCGCTACATCCGTTGTGGAAACCTGTCGAACTAATCCCGATACCATTCCACTGGAATCCTGGGCGACTCAATTACCGATTACATACCCCGACTACTGGTTCTCTCAGTTACAGCCTTATCAGCAATTTTATGACCCTACCTCCGGGAATTCGATCAAGCAATTAGCCCAGGATATTTACGATCAAGTTAATGGCGATACCGTTAACTTTGTCAAAACACTCAACCAACATCTCTACAGCCATTGTAAACCCCAATATCGGGAAAAAGGTGCGCCTCGGTCTCCCCGTAAAACCTGGGACTTAAAGCGCGGATCTTGTCGCGATTTAGCGGTACTATTCATGGACGTTTGTCGGGTGATGGGATTAGGCGCACGGTTTGTCAGTGGATATCAGGAGGGTAATCTAGAACGATCGCAACGATATCTTCATGCTTGGGTAGAGATTTACTTACCCGGTGCAGGCTGGCAAGGCTATGATCCGAATCAAGGTGTTGTTGTCACGGATCGCCATATTCCCCTCGTGGCTTGCGCTTTACCCCGTTATGCTGCCCCAATTTCCGGTGCGATCGCGACGACTAAATCGGTGGGTGAAGGGGGTAAGAAAATTGAGTCGGATATGAAGATTAATTTGTCGATTGCCAGAGATGAATATAGCGGTTTTCAGTCCGATACCATACATTTAACATAAGTCAATGGATTTTAACAATAGACGATGGTACAAGCACTCACCCCAACCACCACTGCAACGGATTTGGCTCAACTGGCGATTGATTTAATTCGTCAAGCTGGCTGTGAATACGGCGATGTCCGATTTTGCACCTACCGCCATCAAAATCTTTATGCCCGCGATCGCTCTCTGAGTCAACTCTGTGATAATGTTAGTGCTGGCTTTGGTGTGCGGGTGTTACTGGATGGGGCGTGGGGATTTGCGGCGAGTCCCTATAAAACGCCAGCAGAGGTGGAACGCCTGGTTACGTTAGCGGTGGAAATTGCCAAGGGGAGTCGCCTGTCTCAGCAAACACGGGTGCAACTGGTTCCTGTCGCCGCCTATCAGGATACCTACGTCACTCCGATGGATATTGACCCCTTTAGTATCCCGATTACTGAGAAAGCCGATTTACTGTTGCACATTAATGACCAACTGCTGAGTTATGGCAAACAGGGGATTAAAAAGGCGTATTCTTATTTACAATTTACCAAAGAAGATAAGACCTTTGCTTCGACGGAAGGTTCGCTGATTCACCAAACGCTGTATCGAACCTATCCTGGATTTGGCTGTACTGCGATCGCGAATGGAGATGCTCAAAATCGCAGCTATGAACGCCCGCCGATGAATAAGGGCTATGAGCATGTTATCCGAGCGGATTTACTTTCTCAAGTGGAACGGGTGGCGGAAGAGGCGATTGAAAAAGTCCATGCACCGAAAAGTCCCTCTGGTATTCGCACCACGCTCATTCTGAAACCGACAAACCTGTGGCTAACGATTCATGAATCCGTCGGACATCCCACAGAATTAGATCGAGTATACGGCTATGAAGCCAACTTTGCTGGCACCAGTTTCGCCACCACTGATAAATTAGGGAAACTCCAGTATGCCGCACCTTGGGTCAATTTCAAAGCCGATCGCACCCAACCTGGTGGACGCAGTACCATGGGGTATGATGACGAGGGCGTACCATCACAAGAGTGGTACGTTGTCAAGGATGGAATTTTAGTTGATTATTTAACGGATCGCGAAACCGCCTATCGATTGGGGCGAGGCAGTAGTAATGGTAGCGCCTTTGCCGATAGTTGGTCAAGTGTACCGATGGTACGCATTCCCAATCTAGGCTTAGAACCGGGAGTCGAGGGGGGAAGTCATACGGCGACATTAGCCGAAATGATTGCCGATACCGAAGATGGTATTTTAATTGATGGCATTGGCAGTTTTTCTATTGATCAGCAACGGCGCAATTTTCAGTTTGGTGGTGATGCCTTTTGGAAGGTGGAAAAGGGGAAAGTAGTAGGAATGTTAAAGGATGTCACCTATCATTCTATGACCACCGACTTCTGGAACAGTGTAGACGCGATCGGACCTAAATCTGAATGGCAACAATGCGGGACGAATTTATGCGGTAAAGGTGAACCCATGCAAATCGCCCAAATGACCCATGCTTGTGTCCCAGTGCGGGTGCGAAATATCCACATCGGCGGCGCATCTTGATCCGTCTGTAGGGGCGGGTTTGATTATTATCGTTTCTTTTGCACCAAAATGCAACTAAACCCGCCCCTACGATAGGTTAACAAAATGTATCGGGTTTGAGCAAAGGGTGCGGGGGGTGAGGGGCGGTGGCTTTATCCCAACTCATCAAGATGAACCTGATGCTTTTATGGAAACTCTTGGCGTAGAAACAGTTTATCCGAATCAGTTGCACTTGGTTAAATCGGCTCGTGAAATTATGGGAGTTCGGGAACAGTTGACAGCAGTTCTGGATACTTTATCCGATGATTTAGTTGCCGAAGTCTGTGATTTTGCCGAATTTTTACAGCAGAAACAGCAACAAAAGCAAGTTCGTAGGGGCGCATAGACGTGCGCCCTTTATTGAATGACGTGCGCCCTAATTACCAATGTGTACCCTAATTAAGGTATATTTATCCTGGAAAAATTGCTCAATCCCGTAGGGTGGGTTAGGCGGCATTTAATAGAGGCGAATAACCATTCAATGAAGTATCCAATGTATAGCAACCGCCATAGCGGTTAGGACACATCATTTATGTAGAGACGTTGCATGCAACGTCTCTACAATGGTGCTCGGCGGTTTCTTAGGGCGTAAACTCAGCCGATGGAGTCACCTCCATATTCCGGTCTTTTCTCGCCTTTCTTATCTCAAACAAAGCCTCTTTAATCACAACAGCCGTTGGTACCGCCACAATCACCCCCAATAATCCCCCCACCCGAACACCAATTAACAGAGAAATAAACACCCAAAACGGATTTAATCCCGTCACACTACCAAAAATTCTTGGCGCTAATAAATTTTCCACAAGTTGCTGAAAAACCACCGCCACTGCTAATACCTGAACCCCTAAACCAATATCTCGCAATGCTACAAGTAGCGTCACTAAAGCTATCCCCACAGAACCGCCAAAGGGAACCAGTGCCATAACTCCAATTGTAAACCCAAATAGCAAACCAAACGGAACCTTGAGTAACACAAATAGCGAAATTAACCCCGACGCCATACAAGTGGCAATAATAATCTGTCCGATAAAGTAGTTTTGGAAGCTTAAGCGTAGAGTATTCGACGCCGACTTCTGGAGTTTCGTGGGTAACCATTCAATTAAACTACGCCAGACTTCCCGACCATGCTGGAGTAAATAAAATGTGGAAATAATGGTTAATAATACATCCAGAACCTTCGTTACCGTAAACACCGCTAAATTTAAAGTTATGTTCAAGGTTTGAGAGGCAATAACTTGCAGTTGTCCCTTCAGTCGATCATTAATTTGAATAATTAAGCCATCCAGGCTAATCGGTAAACCTAAATCTTCCAGCCTGTGATCCAGCATGATAAGCTGACGCCGCCCGGAATCGAACCATTCGGGTAAACGACTCACCAATTGTTGGGCTTGAGTAAGAACTAGGGGAAATAAAGTTACACCAATCGCGAACAACAGCAATAGGGCGACTAAAAATACAAATAACGCGGCTAATCCTCGTTTAATGCCCAGAGTTTCTAACCAGCTTACCGGATAGTTCAACAAGAAGGCTAACAGCGAAGCCACTAATATTGTGACCAGTAGGGATTGGAAATAGGCGAAAATTTCCGAAAATGCCCATACATTCAACACCGCCAAGGGTGCAGCCAAGGCGATGACTAATAACCGGGATGGGGGAGTGAGGGACTCCCACCAGCGCATTAATCTGTTTTTGGGTGTGGATGACCCGGAATTGACCATCTAAGTAGGTGGGGACAATTGAAGTTAACGGTAGTGATCGTCATTCGTCATACTCGCGCAAGCGAGAAGCAAGCTACGTCCTTTGTAAGGGTTTGAGAATTATTTACCTAACTTAACATGGTTGGGTTTATTTCCACCAACCTACTTATTTCCACGGAGAAGTAATAGTCGTGAACGATTTCTCACTGATCCTAACCAAGAATTATAGGTTGGCAGGAACTCAAAATTTGCTGTAGATTAATCACATCACCAATAACCGCGATCGCAGGGGCTTCAAATCCAGTGGCGTCCACTTGCTGCACAATGGTGGCCAGAGTACCAATCAAGTAGTCTTGCTGCGGTGTGGTTCCCCAGCGAATTAAAGCCACCGGGGTGTCTGGAGAACGTCCCGCCGCGATAACTTGCGCCACGATATTGCCCAGATTATGCACCCCCATATAGATTACAATCGTTTCACTTCCCTGTGCGATCGCCTGCCAATTAACTTCAGGGCGATACTTACCCACCGCTTCGTGTCCGGTGACAAAGGTCACGGATGAACTATACTGGCGATGGGTTAAGGGAATTCCTATGTATGCAGGTGCGGCAATCCCAGAGGTGATACCCGGAACAACTTCCACCGATACACCCGCCCGGATTAAATCCTCCATTTCTTCACCGCCGCGCCCAAAAACAAAGGGATCACCCCCTTTAAGACGCACTACAACGGCATTTGTTTTGGCTTTTTCAATCAGTAACTGTGTGGTTTGTTCCTGGGGTAAGGAATGACGCCCCCGCCGTTTTCCGCCATTAATTTTTTCGGCATTGGGATTAATCATTGCCAAAATTGGCGTACTGACTAAAGCGTCGTAAATCACCACATCGGCATGTTCTAACAATGTTTTACCTTTGAGGGTAAATAATCCGGGGTCTCCAGGACCCGCGCCGACTAAATAGACTTTACCAAGATAGTTGGGTTGATTCATGATCATTCAATAAAACCATTCATTTCAATTAATTTATAGTCCATTCCCTCAAATGTCACATTCATTTAGATTGATTAATAGCACTAACTTAAGGGGTAAGAATCGAGCTTACTCGGTCAGTCATTGAACCCGTTTCAACGGGTTTTAGCTTTGAGCCGGAACTTGAGTTCCAGGCTCTCATATCTCATCCTTCATCCCTATAATCTATGGGGACTACCCAATTCATCTCGTTACTTAGGATACATAATCCGCACACAAATGACAATTTTGCATGTTAACCATGCGACATTAACATTTATCACCGGATGTTGCCTGACAAATCGGTCAGCCATCTCGCTTTTCTAAGAATACAGGTCAAAACCGTTTCTTCTTTGGTAACCCAAAATCAGCTTTAATCACCATGGCAAAAGCAGGTTATAAACGCGGATTTGGTATTATTGGTGAGGCAGGGCGGGTTTCGTTATTCAGTTAGTTCTAAATAGCTAAATTGATTCCCTAAACCCGCCCCTACGGTTGTCAATATTTTTCGTAACTAATTAATCTTATCGGGTCGCCCTGCATCCGGTATCAATAATTATCTGACACCGCGACACCGCCTACATTTAGACAAGGGCGAGTCGAGACAGGTTAATTCTAACACCGCCTACGATGAGCAGCGACTCGCCCCTACAACCAACCGCGATAATTGCCCCAATTTCTTTACGTAAAAATGAGGTAAATTATTGTATAAAAATTAATTCAACGTTATTAATCATTATGAGACACCAATAGTCCCACCTCTGAGGCTTTGCGAATAATAATTTTATCTCCGGGATTAACATTCACTATCGTAGGATTATTGTCCGCTACTAACTGTCCCACTTCCCGCGTGATTTCTAGACTCAGTTCATCAGTTTCATCTAACAACAAGGGTTGTTTTTCCTGAGTCGGATTGTTAAACGCCACACCTAAGCTGTCATGCATTTAAATTGGGTATTAGTAGCGAGCAAGATGCTCGCACTACAAGGATTTCACCATTATTGACATTAAGGTTTAAATGCCGAACAGCTTATCCCCTGACTAAATGTGCTGCGGGTTACAGAACGATAATAGCCAGTAGCGCCAAAAGGAGTAGCGACAACTACACCATCCCCAATCAGATTGGAATCAACTTCGTCTTGATTCAAACTTACCTTAAATCGGATGGCATGGATAGGGTTTTCGTTTCTCAGGAGAATATCATTCACGGCTAATAATCGACCCTTGTCATGAATCGCTTCGAGTTTAATAATCTCCTTAAACTGACTTTTTTCCGCCTGAATCATTGCCAACATCTCATCCAAGGGTTCATTATGACACTTGAAGCAAACCAGACTGTCTTTAACCAGTAACTTGGGAATTCCGGGTTTTATTCGTTCCGCTTCTAGATAAGTTCCGTCTCCTCCTACGGTAATTATAAAATCAGGAAAAGTCTCCGAATATTTAAAGCCTTGTTTCTCAACTTGGCTCTTGACCTGTTGACCCTTTTCTGGGTTTTTGGCATAAATAGAAAATGTTTTCAACTCCATGATAAGCCTTCTATCCTTCTTCCCTTCTACCTTTCTCATCACCTGTTCCCAGAAAAACCGATGAATTGGCTGTCGCTTTGCTAATATACTGCAAAATTCGCTCAAAGTCACGACGAATTTCAGCTAATTGTTTTACGTCTTTGTTAGAACCCGCGATCGCGTCTAGTTCCTGCTGACGTCTGACGCCAATCTTTTGCTCAATTTTTCGATAGGTTTGTTGTTCTACAGTCCAGAGTTGAGCATTAATTTGATTCTCTAGATGTTTAGCAATTGCCTGAAATTGACTGGTAATATAACGGATAATATCGTTCATTTGCTTTTCTCTATCTGCTGAGTATTCCCCAGTATCCGGTTCAGGTTTTTCCGAGAAAATGATCGTTGCCGAACTTAAGAAGTGGGAAATATGGATAATTGGAGTCATCGCTTCTACCGACTGCCAAGGTTTAACTTGAAACTCGGCTAAATTTTGGGGATAGTTTTCTGACATCATCTTAACGGTATCCCTAAAGGTTTTCAGCCAATGCAATTGATGATGGATGCGTTGTGCCTTTTTAGAGTTACCAGAATTGTGATTATCCTGTTTAGCCTGTTCCCACGATTCCAGTAAAATTTGCACCAGATTTCCTTTTAGTATTGTCGAGATAGTTTGGTGTAGGGATATCATCGCATGGTTTAGGATATTGGTTATTTTTTCGCCAGCTTGTTCATAATGCTTTTGGATATTCAGTTCAGTCCGCTGAGTCAATTGTTCAAAGTTCAGGTGACTACCCAAGGCTACTTGCAGGATATCGCCTTCTTGAGTAATCGCAGCAGATAGGCGCAGAATTATCCCCTGAATTTTAGTTCGCAGGCGATCGCGTTCTTGGTGTAGACTACGAGTTAGGCGGGTAAGTAGTTCTAAGAATATGGTGTCTTGGGGGGTAGTACGACTGATATGCAACTGCGCGTCATCCACACAGCTTAAAGCGATGCGAATCGGCGTATCAAAGCGAGTCAAATACCCTCGTTGTTCGACAAAGGTATCCAAGGTATCAATGAATGTGGAAAAACGACTCACGTCTCTGAGAAATTTATCCCCAGAATCGATTCCTTCACAGTAGTCCTTTGCATCGATAAAACATAAGGGAAACTCATCCAGGTTATAGGGATGTAAAGCTTCAGCTAAACTGCGGCGATAGTTCGCCATTTTTTCCCGTTCCTCACCCGCTTCCTCGGACATTTTATTAATCACCAGCATCATTTTCCAGCGATAACCTTGACGGTAGGCTAACTGCTTAAAATTTTCCACTGTTATCGCGTCAAACAGCATCGAGGTGAGACAAAAAATCAACAAATCCGCCTTCGCGATCGCACTATAGGTTATTTCATCATGATCCTGTCGTTCTGTAAAGAGTCCAGGGGTATCAATGACCTCAATTCCCTGCCAATTGTAACGGCTGATCTGATCCGTTGTAATATCGGAATGAATAGCAATATCCCGTCGCCCTGTCAACGCCGAAATTAGGGTGGATTTTCCCGCGCCATATTGTCCAACTACGACAACACTCAGCATTCCCTGATGGCGATAGGTATTAAGTTCCTGTCGTAGTTTTTGACGAATTTCAGTTAGAGGCGTGCGATTTAGTTTCGCCAGGTATTTGTCAAATTTTATACAAGCTGTCGTTAACTTAGACGCGACAACCGCTGATTTAAATTGATTCGTCATTTGTCCTTTGTCTTATGTCATTTGTCATTTGTCTTATGTCATTTGGTTGGGGCGGGTTTTGCAGCCAAGCTAGGGATAACAATCAATATTAGTCCCTAAACCCGCCCCTACACACAGACGCTCCATGGCTCGTCTTGGAACATGGCTTCCCCTGCTTCCCCTGCTCCCAGACGTAGCATGCTACGTCTCTACATTGCTCCCTCATCTACTGAAGCCGATGCATTGACACATCTTCTTGCAGAATTCGATTAATTTCCTGGCTGTCTAGATGAGAACGGACTTGAAATTTGGTTTGAATATCAATCTGTTTACCAAACTCCCGTTTCACTTGGGTAACTGTTTTATTAATTCCTGCTTCAGTCAAGGGTTCATAGTTTCCTTGACACCAATCAACAATCCGCTTACTATACGCCAGATTAAGCCAATTAATTGTCTTGTTGAGTTGTTGCTGAGGCTGATTAAACTGTTTTGAAATTAGCTCAAACTCTTGAATCAGCCCCTCGATATACCGCATAATACTCCCGGCTGCATGGCGGTAATACTCGCGAAAAATATTAGCCGCTTGTTCCTCAATTTTGCGTTGACTAGCTTGGATTTGTGGCGTTAATAACTTAGACAACCGTTGAACGGCAAAGTTGCGTTTTTGTTCGCGGGTTGTAAAAATGCCTAAAATGCTATTCAGCACCACTGCCCCCATCATCACCGTCTTGTTCACCGAGGGACTAAAATGAGTCACCAAGGTTTGGGAAAGTCTCAAGAAACTCCCGCCAATTTCTGCCGCATTATCACTGTACAGATCAGCAGGACTTGGGAAAAATCGTAAATCATCCCCACCATTATAAGCCATTAATTGTAAATCGGTTCCCAGTTCAGATAAGGCAATTTCTACATCACGATTAAAGTTTTGCACCGTCGTTTGATAGGCATGTTGCAGGCGATCATCAATTTGCAGCGCTTGCAGTTTATACTCCCAATTTTGTCTTAAGCTTTCCTGACTGAAGTTCCAATTGGATTCAGCAAAATCGGGTAAGCTATTGAAAACATCTTGAAAAATGCTGCCAATTTGATACTGGAGGAATTCCAGATGATCCTTACCCGCCGTTTGAATTTTCGCCTGCAAGGTTTCCCGTTGACGGGTGAGAGTCGCACTCAATTGTTGATAGCTTTGACGTTTCTGACTCATCCAATGGTAGGGGCGTTCAATTGTCCCTACAGTCGAACCCAGAAGCGTTTGCGATCGCCGAATCGCGCCATGCTTAACTAGGGATTCGCGGATGGAGTCTAAAAAGTCCTGGATGCGGCTAGTTTTGAGTAGTTTCTCTTGATTAGCTTGGTGTTCAGGTTCGCTTGCCATTTGCGCCGCCAGCAGCATGACGGGAATAATATCAAAATAGTCGTTGGCATAATGGTTTTGGGCATAGCGACGGATGCGATCAATATGTCCGCCAATCCCACTACTTCCTTCTAGGGTAAAGAGTTTATCGGGGTTTTTTAAGAAATAGTCTAAGCGACGCGGATCACGCAGGTTATATTTCAGGTTGAGTAGAATAATTAAGGGTTTTGCCTTGGCTTTTAACTGCTGCAAGAATTGAAACTCGGTTTCTTGGATACTGTCATTGGTGACGACATAGCAAATCAGATCCGATTCTTCAATCACACTTTCGACAATTTCCTCTTCACTTTTCCCCCCTGGTGCGCCAATTCCGGGGGTATCAATAATGCGAATATTTTTCCAGTCATACACTCGATTAAAGCGAGTCGTCCGTTGTCCCCCACTACCAATCGCTTCCCAGCCTTCCCCAATAATAATGGCATGAAGGGTACTTTTGCCGACTTTGGTTTTTCCCATAACTGCCAGACTAAAATGGTGTAAGGCGCGTTGTTTTGCCCAGAGGGATTCGCGTACAATGTCCAGTTCTCCTCCAATCTCGGCGGCTAGGGTTTGTTGGGTTTGGTTGAATTGATTGATCAGTTCTTGTGTGGTTGGGTTCGTCGGCTGCTGATGAATGGTTTTCTGGAGGTTTTCTAGGGTGAGTGTTAGGGTTTGATGTAAGCCGATTAACGTGGATTCAGTATCCGTGAGTGCGGTTTCAGTGAAGCGATAATCTTCCCGTGCAATAATACTATTTTGTTGTACCGCTTCTTCGTAATCGGGTCCGGCTAAAAGGATTTGCCGTTGCAATTGAACAATGCGGCGTCCCAGAGTTTCAGGGGCGAAAGTGGCAAGTTTAGCGATTAAAGTTCGGGATAAGATAGACTCTGCACCCATGAGTAAAATCGCGCTGAGTGAGAGTTTCTCGGTTTGAGACTCCCTATCTTTTTGGCGAGTGGCTTGCAGGGTTTGGGCTTGAGTGATCATCTGTTCCACCTCTGTCGCATCCCAGCGCCAAATCTGCGCCACCTGTGCAATCATTTGCCGTTCCAAGGGGGAAAAGAGTCCATCGACATAAGCGATCGCCAGGAGTTGCTGCATCGCTTCCTGTTGCTGTTCGGGGGGGATTTGCTGGGCGATGTTCTCGACAGGGAGGAGGGTTTTCTCTTGGGCGAGAATTTTCTCCATTTCGTGGATTGTCTGTTGTCCCACCTGAGTTTGATCTGCCAACTCATGCAAGAGTTTCGACTCTTCCCGATGAATTTGGCGATCGGCACAGACTAGATGGGTGAGTAAGAGAAAGGGGTAGTCGAGGGGTTCACTAGCCATGGGAGTGGTGTTGGGTAGGGTTACCTGGGGGTAAATGCTGGGGGTTAGGGATACCATGATATCGGAAAGCACAATAGATTCTCCTATACAGTTCCCAACGAAAGCGATCGCTTTCCCGGATGCTTTGACTGCAAACACCCAGGGGGAAGATGGTGAAGATGAGGGAGATGGGGAAGATGGGGAGAGGGTTAAACGTGAAAATGCCTAATAATATGTAGGGGCGGGTTTAGGGACAAAATCAGGAAACCCACCTCAAACCAAACAACAAAACCCGCCCGAATCCCAACCTAAATTTGATTCACCTCAAAACGGACAAAAACACCCACCCGATTTTCCACCGCGATCGCATACCAAAGATGTAGGGAAGTTACAGGATGGGGAAGTATTTGTAGGGTGGGTTAGGCGGGAACTAAATGATGGCACATAACCGTTAAATGAACTATCCGCCGTAACCCACCAAATTGAGGAAAGGGCGACCCGACTAACTTGAGGAAAGGGCGACCCGATCCAATTGAATAGATTGGTGTTGTTGATTAATGCAGGCGGGTCGCCCCTACACGGCTAATGTTGACTTCACGATTCAATCAGGAAATTAAATAAATGATGTGCGCCTTAAACTTCACGATTCCTAATCCCAACCTAAATTTGATTCACCTCAAAACGGACAACAACACCCACCTAATTTTCCACCGCGATCGCATGCCAAAGATGTAGGCAAATTACAGGATGGGGAAGGGCGGTTTTTGTAGAAATGTTATGGGTTTCTGGGTTAATTTTACTCCTAAACCCGCCCCTACCTTCATTTATAGTTAGTGCGATCGCGTCAACTTCTTTAAGTTACAAAAAATTGACCATCTTTTGAATACAGTAAGCCCCCCTTTTGAAGGGGGGTTTGGGGGGATCTGCCAATGTTAGATTCACTAACCGACTACAAGTAGTATGGCGTCAACTTCTCTAATTCACAAAGACTTGACCATCTTCTTGAATTCTCAGTACCCCTTGGTTACTGTCCAACGTTGTTTCTTGTTCAAACGTAACCTCCAACTGTCCAGTTTCATCAACAGATATAGGCATCATCTTGAGCCAGCCCTCATCCTGACGAACAGCAGTTATCGTAATCGGTGTGGGTAAGTTTTGCAGAACAATTTCTTCTCCACCTGACATATATCGACGATCAGTATGTCCGACGGCTTGATAAGAAACAACAGCATCAGTGTTATTTTTCAGCCGCACATCAACAGTACCGTTTGTGGGTTGGATTCGGGCAACTGCATCACTACGTTCTGCTGGTAGAGGAGGTTGAGACACTCCGGCTGGAGGGGGTACAGGAGTCATCTGTCTACTAGGCATTTGATCGCCTCGACCCATCCGTTCTGCCGCATTCTGCGGACACCCTTGCGGAACCATGCGCGTGCTATTATAGGGTTCTTCGTAGTAGATTCCAGGACAAGGATTGACTTGAGCTAAGGTAGAAAAAGGTGCGGCTGATGCTTCTAAAATTGTTGCTGGTAAGCTAATTAAAACACCGCCGAATATCGCTCCTAATAGTCCGGTATTTTTTAGCTTACTCTGATGTTGCTTTTTCATGAAAACCTCTTTTAAAATTATCTATGGACGATAGTTTTGCTACCAAAACTATATTTACTTATTTGAATTATCAGGCAAAGCTATTTTCCGACCCGATCCGTAACAGAAACAGATTAAGTTATACGAATACTGTTAGCTCACGAACCGAGCTGCCTGCTGATTCACATTGTCCACCTAACAATTTAACCGCTTCTATTGACTGTCTCATCTGCCTAGGGAATGGCATAACCTTCTATCGAAAGTAGGAGTTTTTTATAAGCCTAGAGTATAAAGGAAAACTAAAATAACTGGAGTTTTTATAAAAATCAGCATATAGGAAGATGTCAAAAAGTATTTAACAATTTATACGGATTAAGCTTGATCATAACGCTTAATTTACGATTCGTTTCATCTGTTCAAAACGTGCTGTTTCATTGGAGGGATATTAATGTTTACTTATATAGATAGATGGATGATTTACCCTAGTTAGATAAATTTTTATCATGCAAGTTAAATTCGGAACATCAATGAAAAGTTTGTATAAATTGATAGGATTGACAACCTCAGCGTTGATGGCATTGGGTACAGCCTCGGCTGTGGCGACAACAACATCATCTCCAAGATACCAGCCCTCCACTTCAGCAGGAACCTCTGTAGAAAATAAGACCCCTGATAAACTAGCACAAGTCTCAGCCAACTGTCGCCAAGTGGCAGCTATAGGAGGGGGGTTGTATGTCCGAGAACAACCAACGGTTTATAGTGAGTCTATCGCTGTATTAACAGATGGACAAACTGTCACGATTGAGAATGGTGGCACCAAGTATTGGGTTCCGATTTCCGCCCCTGTGTCAGGTTATGCGTTTAGAGGTTTTCTGACGTCTTGTTAATCTACTCCGGTGGATTTGGTATAACCTCTCTTTTGACATTTGACTGGGCGAAGCATTCGCGATGCTAATTTAGCAGTAGAACCGAAACACCCGCAATGGTTCGCCCCTACTCGGCAAAAATATCTAACTGCTGTACCGATGTGTCTGGCGTAATCGTTTCAGTATCTTTTGCTTTCTTCCCAATCCCTTTCCGCAATCCCATGGCAATTTTACTGTGCTTTTCAATTTGCCCCATCACCTGCTTTGCCCGTTGAATCACAGCCGGGGGTAAACCCGCCAGACGCCCCGCTTCAATCCCATAGGATTTATCTGCCCCGCCGGGTTGAACTTGGTGTAAAAAGATAATTTCATCGGGCATTTCTTTCACCGTAACCTGATAATTGGCAACATTCTCTAAAATAGATGCCAATTCGTTTAATTCATGGTAATGGGTAGCAAAAATAGTCCGTGCCTGAATTTCCAGAGACAGATATTCCGCCACCGCCCAAGCAATGGATAACCCATCAAACGTGGCGGTTCCTCTGCCAATTTCATCTAATAAAACCAGGGACTTATTGGTGGCATGATTCAAGATATTTGCCGTTTCATTCATCTCCACCATAAACGTGGATTGACCCGTGGCTAAATCATCAACCGCGCCAACCCGAGTAAAAATGCGATCGCAGATTCCCAATGTCGCCGATGTCGCTGGCACAAAACTCCCCGTCTGCGCCATAATTTGAATTAATCCCACTTGGCGTAAATAGCAACTTTTGCCACTGGCATTGGGTCCAGTGAGGATAATTAAATCGGGACGTTGATGATTCTCTGTCTGAGTCTTTTCCCCAGATGATGACGTTGACTCTTCCCATCCCAAATACGCCGAATTGGGGACAAAAAAACCGATTGGCAGAGACTTTTCTACTACAGGATGGCGTCCATCAATAATCGTAATTTCTCGCCCTTCTACCATCGTGGGACGAGAATACCCCTGGCGTACCGCTACTTCCGCTAAACCCGACAAAACATCAATCGCCGCCACCGCACGAGACAGATTGCGAATTAATTGGGCATAATTCCCCACTTGGGTGCGTAATCCGACAAAAATCTCGTATTCTAAGCGATTTAAATCATCCCGTGCGGTAAGAATCCTGGTTTCGCGTTCTTTTAAGTCAGGAGTAATGTAGCGTTCTTCGTTGGTTAGGGTTTGCTTGCGGATGTACTCATCGGGAACTTGGTCGGCTTTAGAGCGAGCAATACTGATGTAATAGCCGAAGGTTTTGTTGTATCCTACTTTTAAATTAGCAATACCCGTGCGATCGCGTTCGGTGACTTCTAAGTTAGCAATCCATTGCTGATCTGCTTCTGCCATGCGACGCATTTCATCCAGTTGGTCATTCACCCCAGGACGAATTAAATTACCTTCCTTTATCTGTAACGGCGGCGATTCCACCAGATGGGCGCGAATGCTTTGTCCCAACTGTTCTAATTCAGGAGGAAAGGTTTGCAATGCTTTCAGATAAGGAGAACCCCCATACGCCGCCAGTTCTGCCAAGTCGGGTAATTTTAACAGCGAATCCGCTAACGCCACCAAATCCCGTGCATTCGCCGTTCCGGAACTTGCCCGCCCCGTTAATCGCTCTAAATCATAAATGCCCCGTAATAACTGACGTAAATCTTCCCGCAATCCGGTATTTTCCGTCAACTCCTGAATCGTATCCTGTCGCGCCCGAATTCCTTTAATATCTAACAGAGGTTGCAATAACCAACGGCGTAATGCCCGTCCGCCCATGGAGGTACTGGTTTGATCCAATGCCCAGAGAAGGGAACCATGAAACGTATTATCCCGCACCGTGGTGGTAATTTCTAAATTGCGGCGGCTTTGGTGATCGAGAATTAAATAATCAGCTAACGTATACGTGCGTAAATGTTGCAGGGCGACATAATTTTCCTTTTGCGTGTCTTCCAAATATTCCAGCAATCCCCCCGCCGCCCTAACTCCCAGAGGCAAATGTTCACAACCCATCCCTTCTAGCGATCGCACTTTAAATCGTTCTAGGAGTCGTTGTCTAGCTTCTGAGGAACTGAAGGGGGTTTGGGAACGCAGACTGTAACAAAAGGAGTTGGGTAACCAATCGGGTAACGACTGCGATTTTTCCCCTGGACGCAGCATACTCCCCAAATCCGGGGCGTTGGTAGGAATCAGCACTTCTGAGGGGTGCAAGCGCAACAGTTCCTGTACCAGTAACTCTAAATCCGTGGCTTGGGTGGTGAAGAATTCCCCCGTGGAAATATCCGCATAGGCTAATCCCCAATGATTCCCCGCCATCACCACCGCCGCCAGGAAGTTATTGCGTTTAGCATTTAGCATCCCGGCTTCGGTTAACGTACCGGGGGTAAGAATGCGAGTCACTTCCCGTTTCACCTGACGCCCTTCTTTAGCGGCGATGGATGCATCTTCTACTTGATCACAAATAACAATCGCATAGCCTTTTTCCACTAACTGAGTGGCATGGCGTTCAATCGAGTGATGAGGGACACCTGTCATCGGAACTCGTCCCACACCCTTCCCCGCCTCTTTACTGGTGAGAACTAATTCCAATTCTTCAGCCACTCGCCGCGCATCTTGGAAGAACGTTTCATAGAAGTCGCCAACTCGATACAGCAGTACCGCATTCGGATACTGGTCTTTGAGTTCCGCAAAATGCTGCATCATCGGCGTTAGCTGTTGGCGGTCTACCGTCCGATGATCCATATTTTCCGCCGCCACCTGCTTCGCCTTCTCGGTGGCGCGAACGTCGGTAGCACCGTTGGATTCGGGAGTAGATGCGTTGGAATATCCGCTCATGAACAGTTTTGATATGCCGACTTCTTAATGACTTTACCGTAATCTGGGCAGGATTGGTATTAAAGGTTGGTTAGGATGACCTAGTGCAAGAAGGCAGAAGGCAGGAGGCAGAAGGCAGAAGGGAAAAGATTGATTGGTAAAGGTTTCAGCACCTTCATTTGTCAAGGACGTGTCTGCGTAGTGCTATAACATCACTCTTTAGCCTTCTCAATCAAGCGTAGAGGCTAATGAGAGCGATCGCGGACACCTTATTCTTCCATTTTCTCACCAAGACGCGATCGCACAGATTCAATGTTGAGGCATTCGACGGGATTTGGAGGGAAGCGTTTTAGCCTTAAACCAAGGGTATGGCAATGCCCATTAGTGTCAACTTAAGGTCGAAAACCAATGCTGGCAAGGTTTTTAGCCATGTCTATCTACTGCTTACAATTTCCCCCTCATCCCCTAACCCCTTCTCCCACCGTGGGGAGAAGGGGAACCGGACGGGAGCATCCCGTTTTGGACAAAGTATTACCGAAATTAACGCAATTACAAGGGTTTCAGCCCCATTCAAAGAGCCAACGTGCCAAATTGGGATGCTCCCAACCCCTCTCCCCCAGCCCCTCTCCCACGGCGGGGAGAGGGGTTGAGCTTAAGTTGATACCAATGGGCAATGCCGTACACCTACGGAAAATTTGATCGGGTAGGAACACGATACCATCATGCCCTGATTTAGATCTCCTGTATCCAAATCGCTGATCAATGGTTTTAGGCGATCGGCTAACAGACAAACGTGCGATCGCCTTGTCTACTATCTGTGTCTGAAAGGTTTAATGGAAAGGTTATAAGTAGGCACATTTTCATAGATGAAAAGTATACCAGAAAATTGTGCGATCGCACTTTACCGTTAAGATGGCTATATCTTTGAGGGAGAGAAAGGAAATGCCTAAAACTGCTGTCATTGCTCTAACGATTAGTACATGGATATTAGGATGGGAGGTGGCTCAAGCAGCTAACCCTAGCTTGGGGAGTTCTTTTCAAGAGTGGTGTCTGAACAAAACCAGTTTGTCAGCTGAGGCAAGGAAAACAGTGGAAGCGTTGTTAGAAGAAGCTGGCACGAGTGACTGTAAACAAGCTGATGAAAACCTATCAAGTCGCACTGAGCTTATCCTCTTCAACAACCAAATAACAGATGTCACGCCTCTATCTGGACTTACCAATCTGACTATACTTTATCTCACCTCTAACCAAATAACAGATGTTACTCCTCTATCTGGACTTACCAATCTGACTGAACTTGATCTCTACGATACCCAAATAACAGATGTCAGTTCTCTATCTGGACTTACCAATCTGACTGGGCTTAATCTCAGCTATAACCAAATAACAGATGTCACGCCTCTATCTGGACTTACCAATCTGAATTGGCTTTATCTCAACTCTAACCAAATAACAGATATCACGCCTCTATCTGGACTTACCAATCTGACTGAGCTTGACCTCGGCAATAACCAAATAACAGATGTCAGTCTATCTGGACTTACCAATCTGACTGGGCTTAACCTCGGCAATAACCAAATAACAGATGTCAGTCTATCTGGACTTACCAATCTAACTTTGCTTTACCTCAGCGATAACCAAATAACAGATGTCAGTTCTCTATCTGGACTTACCAATCTGACTTTCCTTTATCTCTACAACAACCAAATAACAGATTTCAGTTCTCTATCTGGACTTACCAATCTGA
>NZ_JAVKEA010000174.1:0-45309 GCF_040221695.1 Coleofasciculus sp. E2-BRE-01
TGATTAACACTGGGTAAGTTTAAATTAGCGGTAAAGGAGTCTGTACTGTTCCCAGCTAACCCATTAATCATGCCACTATATAACAAATAATCAGTGGTGCTGATCGTGTTATCACTGGAAAGGTAGAAGGAAACATCAAAATCACCCGCGCTGCTTCCCGTATTGGTAATGTCAAAATCAATGTCAAAACTATCACCTGCATCTAGGAGTTGTGGAGTGACATTAAAATCTGACCCGGATAAGTCAGCCAATTGGGTATTATTGATTACCACATCATCGTAGTCGAACAAAAAGCCGAAATTAGAATTATTGGTTTCATTAGTTTCGGTAACATCGGCTCCCGAATCAACCATCATCCCGATGTAGTATGTGCCATCACCATTCCAGAAGGAATCATTAACTCCGGGCAAGTTTAAGCTTTTTGTAAAAGAATCCGTGCTGTTCCCGGCTAACCCATTAATCGTGGTACTGCCTAACAGATGATCCATAGTGCTGATCGTGTTATTACTGGAAAGGTAGAAAGACACATCAAAAGCACCAGCGCTGCCACCTGTGTTGGTAATATCAAAATCAATGTCAAAACTATCATCGGCATCGAGGGGTTCTGGATTAACATTAAAGTCCCACCCCCACAAATCAGCTAATTGGGTATTGTTGATTACCACATCATCGTAGTCGTACAAAAAGCCGACATTAGAATTGTTGGTTTCATTAGTTTCGGTAACATCGGCTCCCGAATCAACCAGCATCCCGATGTAATAGGTATCATCTCCATATAAATCCCAGAAGGAATCACCAACACCAGGCAAGTTTAAGCTAGTGGTAAAGGAGCCTGGGCTGTTTCCGGCTAACCCATTAATCGTGGTACTACCTAAGAAATGATCCACGGTGCTGATGTAGTTATTACTAGAAAGGTAGAAAGAAACATCAAAAGCACCAGCGCTACCACCCGTATTAATAATGGAAAAATCAATGTCAAAACTATCATCGGCATCGAGGGGTTGTGGAGTAACATTAAAGTCCCACCCCCACAAATCAGCTTGAGGTTGAAAATTGATTATCCAACCTAAATCCTCAAAAATTCCTAATGTCACCGCACCCGGATCATGGTGCGCCTCTCCCGGAGCAATGGAAGGTGTCATCAAAGCATTAGAACTTCCACTTCCATAAGTCGCTCCATCCAAGTGGGCATAGCTAGAACCAGAGTCCCATATACTCGGAGCGTACAGCTTGGGATTTGTGCCACCATTGGCAGCAACCGCATTACTCCCATTGAAGAATAGGTTATCGCTGGTGAGTTGAGCGCCTAAAGCAACAGAGTTATTCGGAAATGTATCGATAAGTTTTTGACCCGAACCATTCACTGTAAAGTGATCGTAAATTACGGGTTGACTCCCCCAACTCCCTTGTTCAATGTTGGAGTCATAGGTCATGTTACCCAGAAACCCCAAGCCATGACCTAACTCATGTAATACAACAGAAACAAAATCAGTCTTTTCTGTTGGTGTATTGCCATCAGTACCAAAATACCAGTTCGAGTAATTGCTATTGAAGTTAACATCAATATCATGGGCAGTGGTATCTAAATCGACGCCAGCCAGACTATTGGCGAGAGCGCTTGGATACCAGGTATTGGCGTAAGCAGCGTTGGCAAAGTTGTAGTCATAGTCATTGGCTCGAGCAGAACCGAGAATATTTGTATCTTTTCCTAAAGGAGTCCAATTGGCTTCAATCTCAATCGGAACTGGCGAAACAATCAGGTTTTCCCAGATATCAACCGCGTATTCAAATGCCGCTTGAGCTTCGGTGGAAAAACCGTTATAGTTAACGTTGATTGTAGAGGTTTGAGTCTGAGCGGCTAACAGATTTGGCGTTGTCGTTGATTCTGCCTGTTGAGTCCCGTTGTTCGGGAAATCTAAGTGTTTTTGCCTACTTGAAACGATGCTTGCTTGAGGTGTCTGATCAAAATTCTCAGTTGCCGTACTCGAACTATCTGTGTCAAGCGACAAATTCTCGGCTTCTGCTACACCAAAGAAATTACCAAACATCAGAGCTAATTCGGTGGAGGTGGAGAAGGATTCGTCGTGAGATGCCATAAGAGTCTCTCCTGTGTAGGGAAAATTGTGTGCAGATGTCAGATGTTGACCTCTCTGCCCTCTTGTGTCTCTCAGGAGTTGACCCTTATGCAGTTTTTTGTATGGAAATTTACCTTTTACAAAAGTTTATTTTTACTTGACAAATTGACATCAAACAGCTATCAATAATCCCCAATCTGTCAGTTGCGGTAATGTTTCAACCCAGCGAATAGAATAAACGCGATCGCACATCCTCCAGCGACTCCAGAAATCAGCAAGGTATCCGCATGACGCACCGCGATCGCACTATAAGCCCAAGCAATCACGAGGGGAAAAGCAAGATCCACTCGCTGAATAATCACCGTTGCTGCAATCGCCGCCCCGACAAGTAGGACAATTGCTGTCCACACCGAGGGGTCAATCCCCCAGCCATTCCAGCCAAGGTCATAGAGTACAATTGCCACATTCAGAATTGTGGCGACGCTGATCCACGCCAAATAGATACTCACGGGAATGTGAACATACCATTTCTCTTTCCGAGACACCTTGACAGAACCAATACCCAACCGCCAATACACTCGAATCAGTGGCACTAAAATCCCCAGCATCGCCACCAGCGACAGCGCAAACTGGCGATACTGGAACAAAAATACCCAAACAATCTGGGCAACACTCGCCAGCACTAAACCATAACCCATCTGACGCAGATAAGTATTTTGCCGCTGGTTGGGCAATACCTGATAGATCCCCAGACTAATCAAACCCAGATAAATGATCCCCCATATAGCAAAAGCATAGCTGGCTGGGATAATCTTAATTTCCCCAAAGAGAGTATTGGAGATTTCGCCGATTGTTAGTCCACCAATCGGCGCGATATTTGCCCAGACATTAATACCAAAAGCGGCAAGGATCGCACTCAATGTGAGAACTTGCCGGAGGCGATCTGAGTTTAAATAGGAATTGAGCCGTTTCATAGTCTCACCGAGTTCAAATCTCGGTTATGCTGAAGGTCACTTGAGTTTTTGCTTAATAAATGACACGAGTTGTCCCATTTGTTTTTTCAACCCATCAACTTCTGACTGTAAATGTTCAATTTTTGCATTTAATGCTTGAACTTCGTCTGATGAAACACCAGGAGCTTCACCCGCAGGGGCTTCTTCTTTCGGGGGCGGAGCCATGACGGGGCGTTTTTTCGCCTTCGCCATCGCTTCCTTAATCGCATCAACCAGTTGCTTCTTTTCAAAGGGCTTTTCGACGAAGGCAAAATACTCAAACGGCTCCGGTATCTTCTCGGTTACTTCTTCCTTACGACCTGACATTAATACTAAAGGAATACTCTGGAGAGTACCGTCACTTTGAATTTGTTGAAAAACATCCCAACCACTCATTTTAGGAAGCAGAAAATCTAACATAATTAGGTTGGGATGCTCCTGACGGATCTGATTAAGACCTTCAATACCATCTTTGGCTTCTAACACTTCAAAGTTACCGGGCGGCAACATTTCTTTAACACGCATCCGGATAACTCTACTGTCATCAATAACTAATATTTTATGGCTTGCCACGACTGACTCCTTTGGAAAGGTAAAAGAAAAACGTCTTCAGCCCAGGTAGACCAGACCCCATAACTCCACTCAGACAGACCTCATAGAGTCTGTTTGCGGGAAAAAAACGGATGACCGACCGACACCTGTAACTCTTTTGCTGTTTTGAGATTGAACCCAAAAGCACTCGTTGTCCATGATTCTAGAGTAATCTGCTTGGTTGGTTGAGAGCAAAACTCGGATCAAATCAGAGTCAGAGTAAAATGCTTTACCATTTTTATCGTACAGAGTAACACTGTTGCTGATAGCTCACCACAATTATTATGGATTTGCCGACTCAACCCAATCTGTCTGCTAAAAACCTTTGGCGAGAGGAAATTACTGCCCTACCCAGTTGGTTACGACGCCCCATTGGTAATGCCAGTGATATCTCTACGGTGCAGCGCATTGTGAAACAACGGCAAATTCACACGATCTGTGAAGAGGGGCGCTGTCCCAATCGCGGGGAGTGTTATGCCAACAAAACGGCGACCTTTTTGCTAATGGGTCAAACTTGTACCCGTGCTTGTGCGTTTTGTCAAGTGGATAAGGGTCATGCTCCGATGCCTCTTGACCCGGAAGAACCTCAGAAAATTGCCGAATCAGTTCAGTTATTGGGATTGCGGTATGTGGTACTGACATCAGTGGCGCGAGATGATTTACCCGATCAGGGTGCAGGTTGGTTTGTTGCCACAATGGATGCCATCCGGGGACTGAATCCAGAGACCCAAATTGAGGTACTAACGGCAGATTTTTGGGGCGGGAGAGGTAAGGAGAACCAAACGCCAACCGAGTTGCAGTGTCAACGGGTGAAAACGGTGGTTCAGGCGCATCCCGCTTGTTATAACCACAATATTGAAACCGTCAAGCGATTGCAAGGGCGAGTGCGCCGGGGTGCCCAATATGAGCGATCGCTTGATGTTCTCCGCATCGTCAAAGCCCTTGAACCGACAATTCCCACGAAGTCAGGATTAATGGTAGGACATGGAGAGACGGAAGCTGAGGTAATCGAAGCCATGGAGGATTTACGCCGTGCTGAATGCGATCGCCTCACCCTAGGGCAATATATGCGTCCCTCCCTGGAACACCTGAGAGTGCAACGCTATTGGACACCAGAGGAATTTGAGCGACTGGGTGCGATCGCCAAAGACATGGGTTTCACTCATGTCCGTTCGGGTCCCTTGGTTCGCAGTTCCTACCACGCGGGCGAGTGACCGAAAAATGGGATTCACTAGGAGGACAAGGAAACAGGGAATAGTGATTGGATTCATCAAGCCTGATCGTGTGTGGTTCGTCCACCGACATTCAACGCTGGATCAAGAGGAACACCAGTTCCATAAGATTCAGTCACTTCCTGGGGTAGGTTGGAAATAACGGGTTCCTCAGTATCTTCATCGTCTACAGGTGTATCCGAAACCAGGTCAGTATCTTCGATGGGTACATCGGAAAGATTTCCGGCTTCTTGTGGATTGAGTTCGTTGTTTGCTTTAGGTGTCATATCAGCCATAATAGTTCTGTGAATTCTGCGACTATCTATAACTGCAACCTATCTTAAGAGTCGAGTTAATCGAATCTGCAAATAGGATGAAAATTCATCAGTCTCGATCGTGATTTGGTTTTGAGAAAATAGTCTTGACTCAGATACCGGGCGAACGGCACAACGGGTATTAAACGAGGCGAAACATATATCGAAGCCGACTTGGTTGGCAGATCCGATACAGTGCGATCGGCACATAAATACCTAGGGCTGTGCCAAGGATAAGGTGCGCGATCGGATTGGTAAACCCGAAGACATATTGGAGGAAAATTCGTAGTGATGCCGAAGCGATTGTATGAGCCACGAATATTTCTAGCGACAAGCTTCCCCACTGTTTCACAACGTCAATTTGATTAAACCGATCCAAGAGAATCGCCAAAGCAACTGAGGCGGTGATGCCAAAGATAGCCACTATAGGTGTCAGTAATTTGACCGCCATCAAATTGAACCCAACCGCTAATCCCACAGCCCAAAATCCACCACTTGTAACCATGAGCAAAGTTTGGGTTTTCCATTGACTCAACTGTGACATTAATCGACTACTGCCTACTACCGCACCCAAGGCGAGGTAGATAGCATAGCCGCGGACTGAATATAAAACCCTCCACGAACCCAAGCCAACATCAGCAATTTGCGTCAAGTAAAACAAGATCGCCAAAATTAAAAATACTCTGGAAGAAACATTGAGCTTGTGGATAATTGCGTAGACCACCATGATGACAAACAATGTGTAGAGAAACCAATATTGCATCACAGGTTGGTAGATAATTCGCCACAAGTTACTCAAGGAAACTGAACTATTGGTATAACTCGATGCTATAGCCTGCAGGACAGTCTGAAGCACCGACCAGACCAAGTAGGGGTAGGCGATAACTTTGAGCTTACTGACGACAAACTTTCTTAGCGGTTTTGAGGCTGAACGCTCAATAAATAATCCTGAAAGGTAAAAAAATAGTGGCATGTGAAAGGAATAAATCCACTGATCAATTGAGACAACTATTGTTGAAGTTTCAAGTATGGAGCTATTAACTAAACCTCGGAGCGTATGACCAAAAACGACTAAAAATATTCCGATGCCCTTGGCATAATCAACCCATTGCACCCGCTGTTTAGTCGCTAATGGAGTTTGGATCTGTCTAGAGTTATTAGCCATCAGCCAATCCTCAACTCAGGGTGCATATAGCAATTCCCAGTTTGATGTAATACATCGTTAAGGGCGCAAGCTTTGCGCCCCTACATTGCCCCTCCATTTAGATGTACCTCACAGGCTGAGAAAGCGCTATATCTATGGGAATGTTTAATTATACTGAAAATAAAACATTTTGGGATTTAGGTTAGATTTTAACAGATCTAAACAGATGGTTAATCAGGAACGAGGAGTGATACCCAATCCGGGTAACGCTACCCCGTTATAACCCAGTTCGCGCAGGCGGACTTTGTTTGTGTAGCAGCGATTTCAATCGCCTCCTCTTGCTCAACAATCAACGTTCTTAAGTTTGGATTTTAAGCGCATAGTCCCGGAACCGATCCAAATCGGCTTGAATCGTAGACTCGACAATTCGACCTAAAAACAAACCATCCATCAACTTACCCAAAATACCGGGAATATCGTAAGCCACTGTAAGTTTAACAACACTACTACCGTGGCGATCATAAAAGCGAACTGCACCCCGATTCGGTAAACCATCAACAGATTCCCACTGAATAATCTGATGGGGTACTAATTTTAGAATTCGAGAGATCCAGCTAAATTCAAAGCCACCGCTAGCGAGTTTCCAACGGGATAAATCTGGATTATCTTCTAATACTTGTACCGAGTCAATCCACTTCATCCAGCGAGGCATTTGCTCTAAATCAGACCAGAGGCTCCAAACAGTTTCCATTGGCACCTCGACTTCAACTTGTACACTGTGTTCTAGCCAGTCAGAGTTATTTTTCATTTGTCATTTGTCATTCGTCATTCGTCATTCGTCATTTGTCATTTGTCAGGGAATAGGAAACAGGGAACAGGTAATTCAAATTCATAATTCATAGCAAGTTGTAGATCATAATAGTAGTTTCTCTCCCCCTGCTTCCCCTGCAAGGGCGGGTTTAGTCACGTTATCGGTTGCTTCCAGAATGTTATCAGTAAAACCCGCCCCTACACCCCTGCTTCCCCGGTTCTTAGATATCTTTTAAGTCGTGGTAACGAGAGTTGGTTCTACAGGTGTTTGTGCATGTTCAAGAATTGCTTTAGCCGCACGCCGCCCGGATAAGGTCGCGCCTTCCATACTATCGATGTAATCTTGTTGGGTGTAGCTCCCTGCCAAGAAGAAGTTGCTCACTGAGGTTTTTTGGTTAGGGCGATAGGGGTCCATTCCTGGAGCTTCTCGGTAAAGCGATTGAGCTAATTTAACCACACTGTACCAGGTCATATTCAATTCTCGCGAAGAGGGGAAGAGTTCGTAGACTTGCTGGAGGACATGGTGGGCGATGGATTCGTTATTTTGCCGGATAAATGGATCACCGGGCGTTAGCACTAATTGCAACAATGACCCTTGTCCTTCTTTGTAATAGTCACCGGGACTGGTTAAGGCTAAGTCGGCAAAGCAGGAGAAGTCTGCATCGGGAGTATAGAGGAGATTATCCATCCCCGTCGCTTGTGCCAGTTGCTTCCTTTTTTGAGGATCATGGAGTTCTGTCACCCAACCATCAAACCGCAGTTGTACGGTGGCGACAGGTACGGTGTCTAGCTTATAGAGATTGTCAAACTCTGACCATTTGCGCCATGATTCTGGCAACAGACGCTGCACTCCTGGCACATCAGCAGCACAAACGTAGGCATCAGCGGTAATGGTTTCTTCGCTTTCACCTTGGGCAATCACTAAACCTGTTACGTTAGTTGAGTCTCCCGCCTCGGTGTAGAGGATTTCTCTCACCCGTCGCCGGGTATAAATTTTTGTCCCTCGCGCTTCCAGGTAATTGATAATCGGTTGATGTAAGTATTCATTAGGCGAACCTTCCAGCATCCTGAGAACAGAGGCTTCTGTTTTTGCAGCAAAGAACTGGAAGATTGTCAACATGCAACGGGCAGAGATATTTTCTGTATCGATAAACCCGAGGGCGTAGGCGATGGGATTCCACATCCGCTTTAAGCTGCCGTTAGACCCCCCATGCTTGCGGAACCAGTCGGCAAAGCTGATTTTATCTAAGTTGCGAATTGTTTGCATTGCCCCGTCAAAGTCGATCAAGCCGCGTACTAGGGGACTGGTTCCGAGTGCGATCGCGTTTTGTAGCTTATCCTGAGGTGATAGCTGGGAGGTGGTAAAAAAGGCTTTGAGTCCATTAAACGGCGCTCCGGTGATAAAGCGAAAGTCTAGCTCCCCCGTGCGCCCACCCCGATTAATAAAGGTATGGGTATGTTCCTTGAGACGTAGGTTCTCCAATGCCCCTACCTTCTGCATCAAGTCAAACAAGTTGTAGTAGCAGCCAAAAAAGACGTGCAACCCCATCTCGATGTGATTGCCCTCGGCATCTACCCAACTGCCAACTTTGCCGCCCACGAATGGACGGGATTCAAAGATTTCGACTTCATGTCCGGCATCGACTAATTCTACAGCCGTCGCCATTCCGGCAAGTCCTGCCCCAACGATCGCAACGCGCATCGTAGCCCTTCCTTTTCAGTTTTCTTTACAGATTGTAATAGAATTTGGGTTCCAGATGCAGCTTATTGGTTTGCGATCGCCGTTGATCCCAGTTTTGTTTGCGGGGATGAAATCTTGATAAAGTTGGCTAAACCGACTTGCTGATGTCAGCCAATAGGAATTAGAATGTACACAGTGTCTTACATGTTATACATTACGTATTACAGGCTTACCAGTCTACAAAAATTGGGTAACGCGAATATCTCGCCAAAGAGAAAGCAGGCAAGGTTACTCAATCAGAACATCAGGGTTGCTAATCAAAGGTAAAACACCAGTCAAAGTCCTTCTACTGAGTTAAGGTCTTAGACGTGAGCCTAATCCTAACCAAGCCGACAGGCAATAGCAGTTTTCATGTCACTGTTTTTGCTCAATCATTCTTAATGCAACTCAAATGTGTTTGAACAACAAAGAACTTAAAAGAGAGGAAGAGAAAGTATTACTATCTTCCCTAGCGGTTGAAGTCGATACGATTTTTTTGAAGCTTCGTAAAGCGGATCAAGTCATTCGCCATGAACTGAGCTTACTCGATCATCCCAACATTCAAGCATTTGAGAAGAGTCAGGTTGAGCCAATCAATGTAGACCAATTAAAAAAAATTATTTATAAAATCCCGCCTCAACATTTATTGGTGGATGAGTATGTTCTCTACATGCTTGACAGCAAGACAACGAGCATATTCGGTTTAGTTGAAGATTATAATCATTCTCTGGAACGTCGCAAGAAACTGCAACACAGCAATAATCCGCGTGATCTAAAGAATGTTGATGAAAATTTAGCCTATGCGATTCGTCGTTTGGGGGCGATGATCTATCATTTAAATATTCACTTAAATTTGCTAACCGTCTTGTTAGTTAAAGCCCCGGTTTTGACCGAGCATCAGCAAATAACTATTAACGAAAGCAAAGATAATTTAGAAAAAAAGCTGCTAGATGACTGGGATAAATGGCACGACAATGTTCGGTTTCTAGAAATCACTATTGATGAACCTTATGCGATTGTAACGTGGGCGATGGAAGAGCTTGGTGGAGATGCCATTCTCCAGCATGAGCAAGGCAATTGGCAATTGATGACGATTAGCACAAGCCGATTCGATGCTAAAGCCTTTGAACCTGTAAATATTTCCTCGGATGCAGCTCAACGCCTGCTCAAACGTCATTACCAGAAACTGGGATATTAATTAGGGCTGGCTGCACAACTCCAAAACCCTTAGCCATCAATACTTTGATGTGTGTTAACAGTTACTTGTTTTTCAGGAAATCTGGTAGCATCCTTCACGCATCATGGCATCACCGAACCCGGAACAATGCACCATTACTCCACCAGCTTCCTCTGCTCCCACATTTCTCAAAAGTTTTGCTATCTTAGTCGTCGAAACCTTTGCCTGGAGTAGGTTTCGAGCATTTTTGACCGACCCGAAATTTTGACAGAGTGTAGAAAGCCTTATTCTACGGTTAATCCAGGTTGTATGAGCCTTTGGGCAATTGTGGTGAGACCCCCTCACCACAACACTTATTCAGCAGCCCCTAATTACTTGGGAAGTATGTCAGGGCAAGCACAAAACGTTCTTGTCGGTTGGGTAGAGCGATCGTGAAATCCAAAGGCTCTCATCGGAGTTGAGTTACCATTCGAGGAGGCTCCGCCTACGTACTTGAACCCAAAGAGAACATGGAGCGTGAAAGCAGATAATATCTGAGCTAACCTACCACTCGGAAGATGCTCCATCTATGTGACGGTATCAACGCCTGAAAGAATATGACAGTCCGTGTTTCAATTGAAAGAAGATGAATTTATCGGACTTCTAATGAACTCAAGACCACTATCCCGAAATCTCTTAACAACACTGATTGTTGTTGTGATAACATTGGCTGGATTGTACTGGTGGTTCCAATCACGCTCCACTCCCAAAAAATCAGAACTTCCTGATTCAGAGACAACTGAAGCCTCCGAAATTTGGCGAAATGTTCAGCTTGAACAGACGATCTCAGACGCCGTTAGTCGAACAAAGTGGATCACCGCGTTGGTCATTAGCCCTGATGGGACACATTTGATTAGTGGCGCTGATGACCAGACGGTAAAAATTTGGGAGTTAGAAACGGGCAGACTGATTCGGACTCTGCGAGGACATTCAGATGCAATTTCTTCAGTTGCGATTAGTCCTGATGGAAAAAGAATTGCCAGTAGTTCCGATGATAAAACCGTTAAGTTGTGGGACTTTGAGACAGGGAATTTACTGCAAACTTTTGAGGAATTTATGCTAGATTCTAGTGAGGCTAAACCCGATTCTAGTGAGGTTGAACCAGACTCCAGTAAGGCTAAACCCGATTCCAGTGAGGTTAAATTAGTTGCATTCCCTGACAACCAAACCTTAATTGCTGTTGGTCATCGACAAAACCCTGATAATGATGAACAGACCATAAAAACAATAGAACGTTGGATTATTGAAAAAGAGTATAAACGCCTTGATCCCCTTACAGGGGGATTAGGAAAAGTCCGTGCAGCCGCCTTCGATTTAAAAGAGCAACTTGTTGCAATTGCCAGTGAGGAATCTAACCGCGTTGATTTATGGCACTTAGGGAGTAACAAAAAGTTGACTAGCCTAAGAGGAAGGTTTCCAGATGTTCAAGAAATTGCCTTTGGTGCTAATGATGATGGACAATGGCTTGCCATTAGCGGAAATTACACAGCGGTTGAACTTTGGCATCTGACAATTAAAAAGCCAAATGATTTACAGCGCTTTTTGAGAATAAAAGAATCAATAAATTCTCAAGAGAAGGTTCAAATTATTTCTGCGGCAACAGGTATCATTGATTCTCTGGCGTTTAGCCCTGATGGACAGACACTATTTGCTGGATCTAGGGATCGAAGCGTAAAGATTTGGAATATCAGCAATGGTGATTTAATTCGTATTCTTAAAGGAAATTCGTCCTGGGTTGAAGAAATCGCTATCAGTTCTGACGGTAAAACTCTTGTAACTGGTAGTACTTTGGGTGAAATTAAAACTTGGCAACCTTCATCTAAAGGCTTAACAGTTAGCCAAGAGGTAGCTGAAAATGTGAGAAAGCTCAGAAGTTCTCGCCAGTGCCGACAGTGTAACTTAAATGGTGCAGATCTAAGAAACTATTCTCTAGGTGAGGTTGATTTACAGTGGGCAAATCTTAGTGAAGCTCTTTTGAATGGTGTAGATTTAAATCGTGCGAATCTACAAGATGCTATTTTGTTTAAAGCCGATCTCCAAGATGCTAATTTGTCAGATGCAAACCTTTCAGGCGCTAACTTGGAAAAAGCAAACCTTTCAGATGCAAATCTAGAAGGAGCAAATTTTGGAGGAACTAACTTGAAAGATGCTAAATTAAAGGGGACAATCATGTCTGAGACTAAGGTTGAAAATAAAGTTAATTCTCCAGAGGAATCTTCATATGAGTAATGATATGATGACCCGTAATGAATCATCAGTAATAGAAGTTGCATCAATACACTGAGTCTGTTACACCAATCGAATTCTACGAATGTTTTTCCACAGAGCTTGATACTGCTGACTTGTACTGTTAGGTAGAAGATGCAGGAATTCACTGTTATTGAAAACAAAGGATTCGGGTAAAAGTATCGAATTGTTTCGTAGTGGGTTAGGTAACTCAGCCGGATTCAGGGTAACCAGTATCGGTGAAGCCGCATGACTTAATAAAGAAATATCGATCGCGGATTGTTGTCGCCAGCAAAAATCAATCCATTGCTGAGTCAATGATTGGGACGTTTCTGGTTCTGGCGATTCAGCAGCCGTCTTCTTCACAGCAGGTTGTACCCACACATCTGCCCAAAGAGAGGTTCCTGAACGAGGAATGACAGCTTGAATTTGGCGATCGCGTCCGCGCAGGGATAGGATATCGGTAGACCAACCCACGGCTAACCAGGTATCGCCTAACACTAAGGGTTCTAGATAGTGATCTGAACTGTAGAGTTTAACCTGTTTATGCAGGTCTAAGAGTTCAGTTTTCAGATTGGGGACTTGACTCAAGTTTGCGGTATTATAGGAAAATCCTAATTTTTTCAAGGTCAACCCAATCACCTCTCGCGGACTATCAAGTAACGAAATGCGATCGCGTAATTCTGGACGCCATAAGTCACTCCAATCTGTCGGTGTCCACCCTAATTCCTCAAACTTATCCCGGCGATAGGCAATTACTACCGTCCCCCAGCGATAGGGTGCGCCCCAGATTAATCCCGATTCGTCAAGTTGTCCTTGGCGATTGCGTCTGACAATCCCTTGCCAACGCGGGGGTAACTGTTCCCATCCTGGTAATGTTGACAGTTTTAGGGGTTGAATCAGTTGCTCACCGATAGCAGATTCTAACCAATAATCTCCTAGTGTGACCAAATTGGCGATCGCGGGAGGTTTGCGACTAATCAGAGGAAGGGAAAACCCAGGCGAGGATTCTGGGTTTTCTGATTGTCGTTTCCACACCCGAAGGTTCTGGTATATATCCTTAAGTTGGGCTTGTGGGTCAAACTTGAGCCTCACGGGTGACTCCAGGGTTCGGCGAAATTCAGCCAATAACTGAACCGGAATTGAATTTTGCAACAGTCCTACATTTAAAGCCGTTGACTGTCTATTGCCACACCCAGACGCCAATTGCCCCAGTGCTAGGGCGCTAGCGCCCATGAGAAAGGAGCGTCGTTTCATCCCAAAATCTGCTGAATTGAGTAAAAATACTATGTTGTATACGCTTGCTCCCAACAAACTAACACAATTTTGGTGTTCTGTGAGACTGACAGCCAAAGAATCCATCTGCTATACAAGTGACCAGTGTTCCGTAACTCGTTGAGTAAATCTGGGAACTTATCCAGAGTTCGGACTGAGTTGAAGGCACAATTGTAAATAAAATATTAAATAGTTAGATCGGCGACATTGTAAGGAAGACAAAGCTAAAATCTAGAAAAAAAGGTGATTAAAGCCCAAGATAAAACATTTTGAGGGTTAACTTAATGGTTGAAACTTGTGCGCTGTGAACAATTAGCCGGATATAGGGATATGAATTGTCTCAAATAGTTAAATGAATCCGCAGGAAGGTAGCTTTTGAGTGTAAATTGACTAGCATGAAATAGAACTCGCTATGGAAATTGGTAATCAGATGGATACAGTTCAACAGCAAATCAACGCCCTAAATTATAAAGTTGATGCCATATACCAAAGTATTGAGCAACTCAACAACAAGGTATCCCAGTGTCTCCCTGAAGTCCCACCGATGTCAACTGTAGACTCTGAGCTACAGGCATCAACCGCAAAGGTTAATGACATCCCCGTCTATGCGAATCCCCAACTGCTGGACTCTGGGATGGAACATAAAGATATCCTGATCGAGGATAACGGTGAAGTCGCTCAATTTCATACGAATCACAACGGAAATCATAATTCAGAGAATTTCCTGTCTGCTGATGTGCAAGTGCAACGTCTCACCGCCCAATTGACCGCCGCTTACAATCGCATTGCGGCTTTAGAAGAACAGCTTCTCGCCCGCCGTATTCACTCTTGATCATCAATCCGGGTTAATGGTGTTGAGCCAGAAGTGCTTGAATGGCTTGCAGTAATTGAGTAGTGTTCCATCCTTGGTAAAGATGGGAGGCGATCGCACATCCTCCCGCACCGACACCTTCCTTGACATATCCTTGTTCGTAAGCCCGTAGCTGCGGATAACTTGACTGGGCAAAACTTAAGTCAGTTGCCAAAAGGGGAACATCACCGATCGCTCGTGCTAATCCCACAGTATCACCCGTGGGATCATCTGCCACCCAGCGAGTTGTACCGACAACCACCTGCTTAGGTTGCCATGGTAAGGAATCAAGACGAAGAAGCGCCAACGCCCGTGCTAGTGCATAAACCGCCAGCATTTGTGTCCCTCCAGCTAACAAAACACCAACGCTTTGACTTGCCCCAATCACCATTCCGGCGGCTGTAATTTGCATGGGATCACCGACGGCGGCGACTAACTCGAAGGGATCAATGAATTCTGCCAGTTTCTCTTCCCAGTCTGCCTGTTGTAGTCCAATCCGAACGATTTCTGCTTTTTGGCGATGATTACAGTGCGGATGGCTGCTATTGACTTTACCCATGGCGGCAATACCCAACCCTGTCAATACGCTCAAAGCCGTTGTGGTTCCGCCAACGACGCATTCAGCAATCATTACATATCCGTTTGGGGTCAGAGTTGCCAGCTTTTGACCCCAAATTAAGCCTTGCTCAAATAGCTGTTTTACAGTATTGATGGGCAAGGCTTTTCCGGTGGTTAAACAGTTAGCGGGTAAACCTCCTAAATCTATAGCTGGGACGGCTGGCGGTTGAGGTAAACCCGCATTGAATAGATAAACCGGAAGGTGACAAGCTTCAACGACAGCACGAGAAATCAGGACAGGCGACGCCCCAGCATCCAAGGGAGGTAGAGGATACTGAGGATTGGCAGTAAAACCATTAACTAAGAATTCAGCATCCGCGATCGCAGTATACTTCCGATCCTCTGGAGTTGCCCCAGCCGCAGAAATGCCGGGGATTAACCCTGTTGCCGTAAATCCTAAAATGCAAGCGAGTAGGGGCGGTTGTCCCCGATACTGCTGCAACCATTGATTTCCTTGAACAAACTGGGTATAGATGCGGATCAATTACAAAGGACGAATGACAAAGGACAAATGACCAATAACCATTAAACTAGGACAGGTGTTTCGGATTGATCCAGTTCTCGAAATAAAGGCGTACTCAAATAGCGTTCGCCAAAACTGGGCTGTACCATAACAATTAACTTACCCGCATTCTCCGGACGTTTCGCCACCCGAATTGCAGCACATAAAGCGGCACCGGAGGAGATTCCCGATAACAACCCTTCTTCTCGTGCTAAACGGCGACCAAAAGCGATAGCATCTTCATCACTGACTTGAACCACTTCATCAATCAAGTCTGTACGCAAAACTTGAGGGACGAAGCCAGCACCAATCCCTTGAATCTTATGGGGTCCAGCTTGTCCGCCAGAGAGAACTGGACTACTGGTCGGTTCAACGGCGATCGCGGTAAAATCGGGTTTACGTTGCTTAAGCACTTCGGCAATACCAGTAATCGTACCACCAGTACCAACGCCAGAAATAAGAATATCGACCTGCCCCTCAGTATCTTCCCAAATTTCTTCAGCCGTCGTCTCCCGATGAATTTTGGGATTAGCTGAATTCTGAAACTGTTGCAGCATAAAAGCTTCAGGAGTGCTTTCGGTAATTTCGTTGGCTCGGCGAATTGCTCCTTTCATTCCCTCGCTTCCGGGTGTCAGCTCTAGTTTGGCTCCATACGCTTTCAGCATAGATCGCCGTTCCATGCTCATCGTATCGGGCATCGTCAAGATTAGCTCATATCCTTTAGCGGCGGCTACCATGGCTAAGGCAATACCTGTATTCCCCGATGTTGGTTCCACTAACACCGTTTTTCCAGGATGAATCTGACCCGCTTCTTCTGCTGCCTGAATCATACTCATCCCGATGCGATCTTTCACAGAAGCGGCAGGGTTCATTCCCTCCAGTTTCACCACAATTCGTCCTACACATCCCTCGGCTTGAGGAATCCGGTTGAGCTGAATTAGGGGAGTGTGACCAATTACTTCTGTGATATTATGAGCAATCCGCATAGTTTCTCCTTATCAACGACTCGTCACTTCAGAGTTAATCTATCCTACCGCCTTTACTCCAATTACTGTTTTGGGTTAATTCCTGTTCTTTTACCACAGGTATCAGCGATTTTTGATCGCTAACGCTAACCCCTCGATATTTCAAGGGTAAGAGAGTTGACGTAGCCGGAGGTTTCACTAAATGGTGAACTCTCAAAGCCTGACCCCGATATTTTCCGATCACCTCATCTTCCGTTACCTCAACCTGGGCAGGGCTTAGGTCATAGTTAACGCCTCGATAAACCAGCTTAACGTTATTCTCATCCAGCAATGAGGACTCTGTGGCGGGCTGAGACGATGAAGAACTGCGTCTATGATTGCTAAAAATGACTAATGCCAGCAGCAATAATTGAATTTGCCAGGGTGCTAAACATAACGTTACAACTAAGCTAACTAAAGCAATGGCAGCGACAAGATAAGCCATTTCATTAGCCAATTGTTTAAAAAGATACGCAGTGACGAGGAAAATCCCCAAGGGAATGATAAACAATAAAGACATATCTAGTGACCTGTAACCTACTTAATCTGTTATCTTAGCGAATTACCAACGTATCAACAGGTGAGCCAACCCTGTTGTAGCAATATTGACAGATAAGTAGTCGGACAAAATTAAAGTTGATGGTAGGAATCGTCATTTATCATACTCGCTCCCTTGAGAAGAAAGCTACGTCATTCTTCTTATCTAAGGGTTTGAGGCGTGTTTACAAAAATTAATAATCCAGCAAAACTTGTACCCACTGAGGCGGACGAGGAATGGGACTTTTCAGGCGATCAAAGATGAGTAACGCCACCAGATGAACCACAAATAAATAAATGGCATTATTGATCACAATTGCCACAATTGCCACCAACTGAATTAACGTTAAACTGGGTTGAGCCAGCAACCCCAGCTTGACAAACCCCCATTCCACTAATTCGGTAATTTGAGTCATCACATAAACCCACAGATCCTCACTCAAAAGAATCGAGAGTAACCAAAAGCGAAAAAAGAATCCTAAAGTTCCTAGTAGCGTACCAATCCCAATCGAAAATAACCAATTGGCTTGACGTTTCCACAACGCGCCCAACTGAACGCCCATCAAACCGTAGGGAATCAAAAACAGGATACTGCGGGTTGGTCCTTGTAGCACCGACAGCAATAACCCTGAAACCAGTGCCGCCATCCAAGAGGCTCGATTTCCCCGACGCATATACACCAAGGCGATTGGCACCGGGAAAAACATCTTCAAGACTGGACCGAGGGGAAAATAATAATTAATTAGCCAAATCAAACTCGCTGTACTGGCGAGGAACGCCGTTTCCACCATGACGACAGTGGTATTGAATTGTCGCTGTTGTGCCTGCTGTTGGGGACTCGCCGAATTTCTGTCCTGATTAGGGATTAGCCTTTCAGGTCTAGTATTGGTTGATGGTTCCGTCTCTGGCTCTAGTTCCTCCACCAAATCCCATTCGTCATTAACATTTTCTGAGTCCTTCGAGGAGGATTCAGTATTCTGATCGGGATTAGGGCGAGGCACTTGGGCATCCTCAAAAGAATCGCTCATTCAGCTTTTATCAACGCTTGATCAACCTCCACTTTAACGCCCCTTTCACCTCGACATGATCGCCTGATCCCCTTGCGTAGGTAAATCTGCCTCAAACCTTACCAATGACAAAGGACATAAGACAAATAACACTTCTAAGCAATAATGCGTTCTAATGCCGCCAGATCCGGGATAAACATAATATCGTGTTCTCGCTTAATCAAGCCTTTTTTTTCTAGCTTCGTCAAAACTCGCGTCACTGTCTCCCGCGCCAATCCACTCAAACTGCTTAACTCGCGATGGGGTAAGTTGGGAATCTCAGTACCTTGCTGTTTGAGTTTACCCTGACCCTCTGCCAAAAACAGGAGCGTATCTGCCACTCGTGAGGTACTATCCGACTCTCTCAGGCGGAGACGGCGATTAACTTGGCGCAAGCGCTTTGCCATAAGCTGAGACAAACGAACCCCGGCTAAAGGTTCATCATGAATAAGCTGGATAAAATCCTGGGCAGGTATACTGCCAATCGTCGTGGGCGTTAAGGTAATCACATCGGTAGAACGAGGCACCTCATCCAGCGCCGCCATTTCGCCAAAAATTTCCCCCTTCCCTAAAATGTTGAGGGTCACCTCTTTCCCTTCCAGGTTATAGGTACGAATTTTTGCCCAGCCCTCCAAAATGAAGTAAACCGAGCCACCCCAGTCATTCTCCAGCAAAATAACTCGATCCTTGGGGTGGCTGCGAGTAACAACATGAGAAGTCGCTTGATTCACACTGGCTTCTGGTAAGCCAGAAAATAAAGGAGCAGTGCGAATCAACTCATTAACATTAGAGTTCATTTCGTGTGAGCTGTATCGATCATCCATGAAGCCAAACCACATTGTATACGCCGTGGACAAGTACGGCGATTTGTTATCCTCAAAAACTTAAGCAAGTCCCTTCCTGTTCCACAACAGACACAAAATTGAGTCGTTGTGGTACAAGCGCCCCTCATCACCCCATCCAGACCCGCCATAATGGCAGATACAAGGGACTTATGTCCTGATCGATGAACGGCGCTATACTCCCTCGAAGTGCCTTCAATTCTAATCCTATTGGAAATTAAAGCTAATCAGCCGGAGATTGGTACACAGCTATTATGCTGCATATTGAGGGAGATTTAACAACTTAGATGCCTGTAATCAGGACTTGAGAGGACATCGGTTAGCCAGAATACGTTTTCAGACTAGGCTAACGGCAAGCGTTCAAGTTCCTACATAATAAAAGCAGGCGATCGCAATACCTCCTGCGAAGCGTGAACATAAGTTGTCAGGCGTTCCACCGTGACTAAACAGAAGAAAATCCAATCGCTGATTGCTGATATTGACAGTCTCCTTGCCAAGTTTGGCTCCCGTTTCCCTTGGTCTAAACCCAACGATTTAGCCCGCGATCGCGAACTCCTAGAACGGGTGCGTCGCTATCTGCTGTCGATGCAGTCAGAGGAGATGGCAATGTCGCCATCCCCCGAATCAGCCATTACACCGATTGTGCAGGCGGTTGCCCAAGAAATGGAGAGCATCCGCCAACAGGTGACAGAACCCTTGCAGGCTGAATTGTCAGCATTACGTCAACAGCGAGAGTCCTTAACTCAAGAAATTCAGCACCTTGAGCAGAAGAAACAGCAATTACAAAATACTGTTACCGCTAAAGGGAGGGGACAAGAACAACCTCTCCCAGAATTTGCTCAGGATTTAATTCACCAGTCAACCGAACGCCTGACCCAGCAACTGGCTCAAATCTTACTGAATTTAGAAGCCCAACTGCTCAACGCTGCATCGACATCGGGATCACCAGGGCAACCTACCTCTGGGATAATGTTACCTCAAGAACGCTTAGAGCAACTGCGGCAACTGCAACGAGAGAGCGATCGCATGTTGCTCAATCTCGATGCCAACCAACGGTCACTCTTTGATGCACTCGATCGGGATCTACAGGGGTATCAACAGTCTTTGTCTCAAGGACTTGACAAAATGCATCGCTTGAGCAATCAAGGAGAGCTGTTATTTACAGCCCTGGTCAATCGCCTCGCCCAGCTATTGGGACGAGAAACCTCAACCTTGGTGCAATCGTCTCAACCTTGGTCAGAGGTGACAGAATTATCCCAGTCAGTGCCTGATTCAACGTCATCGACGTCAAAACAAGAGGGCATTTTTGTGGGCATTGATCCAGTGTCTCAGCCTGAATTCAATGTGACCCTATCTGCCAATGCCTTAACCCCATCCCCACCAACCCAGGCTCAACTGCCGTCTAAAATTGCCGATCAGCAATGGACGGAAGAACTCGATACAGAAAATTTAGGAGGCAATCCCCTAGACGCCTTGATTGGCTGGGATATGGATACCTCTATCTCAGACAAGGATTCAGAATTTCAAGACCTAGATTTCCTCTTAGGCATCGATAGTACGCCGGAGTCCACACCATCATCATCCCCCTCAACCCCAATCTCTCAGGCGGACGCCAAGCAACCCGTAGACCCAGAGGTTGCCGATCAAACTGAAGTCGAGAACCGCCACCATGAAATTGATGAGTTGTATAATACCCTATTTGGCACAGACGCTGTCCCCGACTCTAATACCCCTCCTCCAGCCAATACCGCCGAAGTGACGGATGCGGATACCTCAGCGACATCAATCACTACAACGGACTGGCAAGATGACCGATCCCCGGATCAGGCTTTTGGTGAGACTGAATCGGTGGAGATTGCGGATTATCTATTTGACGGATTCACTGATCCGGCTGATGAAACAAATTCAGCCGAACCCTGGATTGAAGGCATCAATCCTGATCAACTATCCTGGGAAACCTTATTATTTGAAACGCCAACACCTGACGCCCCGATTGAGTCAGAGATAGTCGCCACGCCAGAACCCGCCACTTATCCTCACCAGGAAAGGTTCGGCGAGTCTCAAGACGTTAAAACAATTACCGCCCTAACCGATTTACTCGATGAAATGGGGTTAAGTTATTCCCCCCCCGTAGCCGATATCCCATCCATAGCGGCGACTCGTGAGGAAGAATGGTTTTTGGAACACCCTGGAGAAACTGATTCCCCCGTTACCTCAGTTGAGGATCACTATATTCCCGCCTCACCCGATGAAGATTTGCTAGTCAGGGATGAATCGCAACAGTTTTCCGGTCAAGAGATTAGGCTAGACCAAACTACCCTCCAGCAGCTTAGTGAAGACCTACACAGCTTTGAAGCCGAAGACCATCTGAATATTGTCCCTCAGCCGTCCCCGTCTCGCGATCGCATCGTCTCACCCCCAAACTTCGATTTAGACTCAATCCAGTCATTGCCCATGTCAGAGGAGTTGTTGGCAGAAGATTGGGAAGAATTTGCCCTCCACGACTTATCCCAAGAGGATGTTATCTTCCCAGATTGGCAACAGACTACCCCAACTGACCGAGACTTTCGCGAACCTGATCCCTTGGTGAGTGACTCTGAGGAAACGACGCCACCACCATCCCCAGAATTGGAGGATGTTTCTGATGATGTGTCTGAGGAATCGATTGACTTAGAGCAAGACAATGTGGTAGAAGAATATGTCTTGGAAGACTCTGTGACTCCTGATCAACAGTCCGTGAGCCAACCTCAAGAAACGTCTTTAGAGGATGGCGAACAAAATAGGGATTAGAGTAGGGACACGGCAGTGTCCATTGGTGTCAACTTAAGCTTAACCCCTCACCCACGCCAGCCCTCACCCCCAGCCCCTCTCCCAAGCTTGGGAGAGGGGAGCAAGAGGGGAGCAAGAGATCAAGAGGGGAGCAAGAGATCCGGTTCCCCTTCTCCCGTGCAACAAAAGCGAAGCATCCTCTGTCCTCCCCCGTGCAAAAAACGCGAAGCATCCTCTGTCCTCCCCCCTCTTGTAGGGGGAACGAGGGTGGTAGGGGGGAACGAGGGGGGTGGGAGTTGGGGTTAGGGGATGAGGGGGAAATGTCGAGAAGTAGATAGACACAGCTTAAAATCTTGCCAGCATTGGTTTTCTACCTTAAATTGACGCGGATGGACACTGCCGTACCCCTACAGGTAGGTAGGTGGTGTGACTTGATTATCGAATTGGCTAGTGGATACTAATAATCCTCTCTGGTACTTAGGAATTGATTTCGGCACCACGGGGCTGTCGGCTGTGGTGTTGAACAAAAACACAGGTCAGCACTACCCTTTATATTGGCAACGGGACTCGTCAACCACCAATCATGATTCAGGCGATCGCGTATTTCGTTTACCGACACAAACCTCCGCGAGTCCTACCGTGGCAAAAACAGCAGGAATAAAGGTGTCCACGGTGAAACCCTATTTACCCTTGGCAATTCCTTACTATTCCCCAGAACGTCGTCAGTGGGAACCGATGTTAGTGTTACCGGATGGACAGGTTCCTCTATATTGGGTGCGGCGATCCTTACAGGCAATGTTAGCCACTTTAACCCCAGAGACTATTCGCACCAAGGTGTCATTGCAGGTAGGGGCGATGGGTCTAGAATCAGACGTACTGGCAGACGTTTTAGCACAACTGGCAGGTGTTATTGTCAGTTATCCAGTCGATTGGGGCGATACCTACCAGATTAATGTTCGGGAAGCAGTATTGGCTGCCAAGTTAGTCAAGGAATCGCAACAAATTGTCTTCTTAGAAGATGCGATCGCGTCCCTCTTAGCCGCTTTTCCCACGCCTGAACCCGCCTCTCCCCCCTTGACGCCTGAATCTACTACACTTGGGCGTGGCTGGACGTTGGTGATCGATAGTGGCGCAACCACCACGGAATTGGCATTAGTGGATTTGCCTTACAATCCCCGCCAATTAACCTACGCCGATTTTAAACTTCAAAGTTGGTCTTACGCAGGTGAGGCGATTAATCAAGATATTATATGGCAGCTAATCTACCCGCAGATGTCTGAGGCGCAATTAGCACAACTGAATCTTAGCCAGGATTTAGAACCCCCCTTACCGGGTCAACCTGACCCCAAAAGACGCGATCGCGCTTTATTTGAGTTACAGCATTCGGTGTTAGGACAGGCGCTACTGAAAGCGGCTGAATACTTGAAGCTGATTTTGCCACACAAAACCGAATTTACCCTGGAATTGGGTGCGTATCGCTGGACGGTGCAGCAAAAAGACTTCAACAGTGCCATTATCACACCGTTTATTGAACAACTCAACCAACAGGTTAACCGACTACTGATTCAAGCCGGACAATCCCAACAGGCGATCAGTCAAGCTATCTGTACGGGAGGAAGCGCTAAGTCAAACAGGGTGAAGCAGTGGCTTCAGGACAAACTACCTAATTCTGCACTGATCCAGGATACTGTATCGTCCCCGCCTTGGGTCGCTACTGGATTGGCGAGGTTACCCCTGTATCCCCATGTCTTTAATCGCTTTCAGCAGCAATATAGTGACTACTTTCTGCTATTAGAACTGCTTAAGGCGTTTCCCCCGACAGAGAAGGAATCAGGAATTCGGGATTACACTCTGGCAGAAATTAAGCAACGCTTAGAACGTCAAGGTCTCAACACAGTCGCCTGTGATGAACGTTTAATCGGGTTTTTGCACGGTGAGTTACCGTCAGGATTGATCCCAACTCGCGATCGCCTACAGGGGTTCTCTTCCGCTTCTTTCCCAGATTTTCCTGATGCTGATCTAGCTGATGCCAAACTGTTTTCACCCGTAGGCGATCGGCTATATCGTCCCAATTTCCAGCAACACGAGCGTCTACGTCAATATCTTAAACTGATTGTATCCAGTCTATCTCAAAGCTTTGATGAGCCTTTAATTATTAATTTTCATCATTTCTATAAATAAAAGCTATCAACATACTTTAGAGACGTTGCATATAGCGTCTTCTTATGAAACATAGATAGGGCTTGCTGCACAAGTGTGTAAGGTAGAACAGATAGGGCTTTCAAGCCATTTTCCTACCCAACAAGTGCAAGGTTTTTACACTATAACCGTCTTGCATTCTGGGATTGCAAGCCGACCTAAGCGCCGAATGTTCCCTCAACAGGGGGTCGAAACCATTGCCCAGACACACCGAGCGTGTTACCGAGCGAAGTCGAGGTGTTGCCTATTCCCCATTCCCTCTCCCCACCACAAGATTTATTCAGCAGCCCCTACTTATTCAGTAACCTCTAAATCAATTGTGAAATGGCAACCCTCACTGGCTAAGCGTTTCAGCTCCTTTTATTTTCACGCCTCATTTAAACGGGCTATGACTCTATAATCTATATCTTAGGATAGATGCCAAAAGTAAAGTCATTACTTAAACCCTAGATCGCGCTTTCAGCTTTGATTAGAAATTGTGAGATTGGGTAATCCTCGTTCATCTCAATCCCTAATCTTCATCATATCTTCATAAAAACTGCATTCAGTCACTATAGAATTGTAAAGAATTCGTGAAGTGTATCCTACGGACTATTTTTTTTTCGCAAACCGCTCAATAATATAGAACATAATAATCGGCTAAATAACTTACAACTTGTAATACAACTGAGCTTACACTGTGTTTACTACACCAAACTGTTCCACACCCTTACCGGGTGATCCCTCCCAGATCCAAAGTTTCTCTCGGTTAATTGTGCAGCATCAGTCGGCAACCTGCAAAATTAAACGTCTCATGGATATTCTGGGAGCCGTATTTGGTTTAATCCTGACGGCAATTCTTGCCATACCAATTGTGATCGCGATCCAGATTGACGATCCCGGTCCTATTTTCTATCGTCAACTTCGCTGTGGTTTACGAGGTAAATCCTTTCGCATCTTGAAATTTCGTTCAATGGTTGTAGATGCTGATCGCAGGCAACATTTGGTGCAAAATCAGGCAAAAGGTCATATCTTTAAAAATACCAACGACCCTCGCATCACTCGTGTAGGTCGGTTTTTGCGGCGCACCAGCTTGGATGAATTGCCTCAATTTTGGAACGTGCTTAACGGTGAGATGAGCTTAGTCGGGACTCGTCCGCCCACCCTGAATGAAGTACAACACTACAAGCCGCATCATTGGCAACGATTGAGAACTAAGCCAGGAATGACTGGAGAATGGCAAGTCAATGGTCGCTCTAGTGTGATTGATTTTGAAGATATTGTGTCGATGGATCTGGCTTATCAGCGCAAGTGGTCTCTTATCTATGACTTCCAGCTCATTCTGAAAACGATTGCTGTAGTTCTGAAGAAGCAAGGAGCGCATTGAACCGACCTGTATCTCGGTTTAAGTTGCTATTGCTGAAAAAATTCTTTGTAATTTTTCAATCCTTAATATTTAAACAACATCCAGCAATTAAAGTTTTCTCAACCTAACTCGATTAAACTAAAAAAATAATGTTCAGGGACAATTGTAGGGGCGGGTTTAGGGACAATCGTAGGGGCGGATTTAGGGACAATCGTAGGGGCGGGTTTAGGGGCTAAATTCAGCTATTCACCATTAACGGAACAACAAAACCCGCCCTGCCCCACCATTAACGGAACAACAAAACCCGCCCTCCTCACCATTAACGGAACAACAAAACCCGCCCTCCTCACCATTAACGGAACAACAAAACCCGCCCTCCTCACCGAGTAACAGCCCAACAAAACCCGCCCTGATTTATAAATCTGATGACACTACCCACATGGATTACATTTTCTCGATTACTGGGACTGCCCTTTATTCTATACGGACTGCATGATCCCACAGATCAGACGCGCTGGATTTGTCTGGCAATCTTTCTCATCGCCGCAGGTACGGATTGGTTAGACGGCTATCTGGCGCGAAAACTGGATCAAGTGACAGATTTGGGCAAATTTCTTGATCCGTTAGTGGATAAATTATTAGTCTTAGCCCCCCTTTTAGCCTTAATCGAATTGGGTCAAGTTCCCGCCTGGGGTGTGTTTCTAATATTAGCGCGGGAATTAGCGATCGCGGGTTGGCGAGTGAACCCCAATTTGACCCAGGAAATTAGTGGCGCAAATATTTGGGGCAAACTCAAAACCGTAACTCAAATTACAGCAATTGCCCTGTTAATTGCACCACTTCCTCCGGTGTGGGAGATGCCATCCCTTGTCCTATTTTGGTTATCGGTTGTCCTCACCCTAATTTCTGGCGGAATTTACCTTGTGCCTCAACTCGCGGCTAATAGTTGGTCATCCAATGAGAAATCTACCTCCGCTTCGTGACGCCCAGATGCGAGGTAATCGTTTTGGAACGAGTCCTTCAGCCCTGATATCAAGTCATACTCCGGTTCCCAGTCGAGTTGAGTCTTAGCTTTATGGACATCCGCAAAAAAGTGTTGGGTTCGCAGGGGGAAGGCTTTGCGCTTGCCAAAATCAAATTTTTTGGGGTTGTAATGTAAGAGGTCAAAATCCTCTGGAGATTTACCCGCCGCCACAATACAGGCGTTTGCCAAGCCGTCAAAGGTGACATAGCGATCGCCGGATACATTATAAACTTGTCCAATGGCGTGCTGGTTCCCTAGTACCAGAGACATGGCACGGGCTAAATCTTTACAATGTCCCAGTTGTGTGATATATAGACCACTACTGGGAATTAGGATCGGGCGATCGCGAACAATACGGTCAAAGAACCAGGCTTCTAAGTCATTGTAGTTTTGAGGTCCATAGATATAGGTTGGACGAATCGCGGTAAAGGGAATTCCTTGGGCGTCTAGATACGTTTCCGTCTCATGTTTACCCTTGTGACGACTTTTGGGATCAACGGGATCGCCTTCAACATGGGGCATTTGGTCAGATTGTAAATAGACCCCCGCCGAACTCATATAGACAAAATGCTGTACTTTGTCTTTAAATATCTCCACTAGGGGTTGAGTGTCACTGAGTTCCCGCCCATTATTATCAAAAATGGCATCAAACGCTTCTCCTGACAGCTTTTCCTTGAGTTGGGTAGCGTCTTTGCGATCGCCGTGAATCTGTTGTACCCCTTCAACAGGGGCGGGTTTATTCCCTCGGTTGAACAGTACCACCTCATGTCCTTGTTCAACCAAGATTTTGGTTAAGTAGACTCCGATGAAGCGAGTACCACCCATGATTAAAATTCGCATGATTATCCTTTCTGTCTAATCCCGTATGGAAATTTTACAGGTATTTGTCATTCGTCTTATGTCTTATGTTATTCGTCGTTTGTCATCTGTCCTTGGTTACAGATTTGTCATCCTTCATCCAGAGTCCGTCACCTCAAAAGTCCTGATCCAAACCACCACCAGAGAATTAGTAATCTGATCGCCCTCGTTGAAGAGCGATCGTATTGCCTAGATTACCGCATTGCCATGGTTCAAGACTACTCTATCGATTTTACCGACTACCTGCGATCGATTTGCGGTGTCTATGAACAGTGGTGGAAGCTTGACAAACTGACGGAGACGATATATGTGCAACAGGATGCATCGGGAAACCTGCGATCGCCTTTTCAGTTTAATAACCCCTAGAATACGAGTTCGTAGTCAGCGCTTTAGCGCTTCTGGCACGCTTCGTGCCTACTACAAACTTTTTTAACCAAAGAAAGTTCTAAAATTAGAGAGTACAATCCTAATCTATCAGTGCAATGACTAGCCGCGACTAAATGACTAAATAACCTTTATTTAGCCAGAAAAAATGAGACGTTCTAGGGAAATAGGCATAGCCATACCCTCTACAGATTTTACTTAAGCAAAAACCACAGTTCGATTCCCGTAAACTAACACCTGATGCTGTAAATGTAGGCGTACTGCCCTGGCTAATACCACCCGTTCTAAATCTTTCCCCTTGCGAATCAAATCCGCCACATTATCCCGATGATTAATTCGCACCACATCTTGCTCAATAATCGGTCCAGCATCCAGTTCGGGTTTGACGTAATGAGCCGTTGCCCCAATAATTTTTACCCCACGTTGATAGGCACGATGGTAAGGTTTTGCTCCCGTAAACGCAGGCAAAAAAGAATGGTGAATATTGATAATTTGAGAAAATTGCTCAATAAATTCAGGACGAATAATTTGCATGTACTTAGCCAAGACCACCAGATCGATATTATAGTGACGTATCAGTTCAAGCTGTTTTACTTCTTGTTCGGCTTTATTGTCTTGAGTAATCGGAATGTGGTGAAAGTCAGCGCCAAACTGTTCGCTAATCGGTTTTAAATCGGGGTGATTGCTAATAATTAAAGGAATTTCCGCCCCCAACTCCTGGGCTTTTTGCCGCCAAAGTAAATCGAACAGACAATGATCTTGCCGACTCACCCAAATGGAAATTCGAGGCACGCTATCCGAGAAATGAAGCTGCCATTTTGCCTCTAGGGGTTGGGCAATTGCCGCAAATGCTGGGTCAATCAACTCCCGTGGTAGGTTAAAATTATCTAATTGCCACTCAATGCGGGTGAGAAATAGCCCGGTGTCAAAGTCTGTGTGCTGGTCTGCATGAATGATGTTACCGCCGTTAGCATAAATAAAATTGGCAAACTTGGCAACTAATCCCGGTTGATCAGGACAGGAGATTAACAGCGTAGCCGTTTGGGGTTGATGCGTTCCCTTGCTCATTTTTTTCCCTGTAGCTGAAATTCATCGCTGAGAATGCAGTGATTCTATCAATTTATTCCGTAAAAATTGTATAGGCTAAATCAGAAAACCCTTATCAACGCTTTCCTTGATGAATCCAAAGCCGATGACACCGCCAATCATTGGAATTACCACCTATAACTATAAGCCAACGGGAAATTTTTATTCCCCGGCAGGTTATACTCAGGCAGTCCAGTCTGCTGGAGGGATACCCATTTTGCTTCCGCCTGTTCAATCTGATCCTACGGTTATCCTGAATCAGGTGGATGGGTTAATTTTTACAGGGGGGGGTGATATCGATCCCGATTTCTACAATGGTTCCCCTCATCCGACAATCTATGGCACTGATCCGGAACGAGATCAGGCTGAATTGGCACTGGCGAAACTAGCATTGGCGAAACACAAGCCTGTTTTAGGGATTTGTCGCGGCTTAGAAGTGCTGATGGTAGCGAGTGGGGGTGATTTAGTCCCCCATTTACCAGATGAATTTGGGGAGGATATCTTGCATCGCGAGGAAATGCTGAAACCGAGTCAGCATACGGTGCGGATTTATGCCGATAGCCAACTATCTGGAATTATGGGAGAGGAAGAACTTACTGTTGTCTCTTGGCATCATCAAACCGTGCGTACAATACCTTGTGGTTGGCAGACTGTCGCTAAAGCCGAAGATGGCTTAATTGAAGCATTAGAACATAAACAGCATCCTTTTGCGATCGCGCTGCAATGGCATCCGGAACTCTCCCTCCCAGATTCCCGACATTTCGCCATTTTCCAAGCGTTGATTCAAGCCGCAAGCTTTGATCAAGACGAATTAAACCTGAATAGTTTTCATTTGCAGACGACAGGCTGGGGATGTGGATAGGGGTGACTGAACCAGGGTTGTGGTGAGGGAGAGCGGGGGAAGCTTGGGGAGCAGGGGGAGCAGAGGAAGCGAATGGTACTTTTGCCTGTTGCCTTGTCCCTACTCATAAAGGGGGTAGTTAACCCTGATTTGGTATGATTGCTAATTTGATGCAGTAATAGAATTGAATTTATTCTTAAAATGCATGGATTATCCTCATTTCATGCCTCAATATAAGAAACTGCAAAGTAGAACACTCCTCGATTGAGTGGCAGACATTGCAGTAGGTAATATGATTAATCGATTCATTCCGGAGGAACTGGCGATTGCGCCTGCGTATCCTGCCGGATATCCGCCCCATCTCACCTTGAGAGAGGTGTCCATTGATGGCAATACCTCCGTCCAGATTTGGTCGCCTAAATCAGATGCCATCTTGCTACCTGAAGAGGTAAACCTACTTAGGAGCGATCGCCTGCGGGTGGAAGTGATCTGCTCTAGATTAGTTTGGTTACTTGGAGCAAATTGTTCAGAAAATGATGACTATTTAGGAGCTAACGACAAGTTAATTTATCAATGGGAAGATGTTACCTATTTTGCGGGTAAATATGGGTTCAACCCTAACGTTATTGATATATTGTTTTGTCCTTCAACGATTCGCCCGATTTATGGATCATCAGTCCAGCGATTCGGCACACATTTGCCAAACACCCCGGTACAGTGGGTCATGGAACCCGCCTGCTGGGAAATCTTTTTCCTGGAAATTAAACCCGTGGTTGGGGGATTTAAGGCTGAACCACGTAGCCAACTTTTATCGGTTATCGTTTGGACAGGTCAACCGATTAGTAAAACGGTAGTCGATACCTGATTGTTCGGATAAGCGGTCATGCATCTAAATTGGGTATTAGTAGCGAGCAAGATGCTCGCACTACAAGGATTTTGCTATTATTGACATTCAAGATTGAATTTTTCTCCCCCGACTTCCCCATCTTCCCCATCTTCCCCATCTTCCCCATCTTCCCCATCTTCCCCATCTTCCCCATCTTCCCCATCTTCCCCATCTTCCCCATCTTCCCCATCTTCCCCATCTTCCCCATCTCCTTGTCCCCCAAACGCGGTAGATTCAAGTCAGCATCTATAATTTATTGGGTGAGGAGAAAAAGACCATGAAGCGACGCCACTTTCTCAAATACACCAGTCTGGCAAGCACAGGATTAGCCTTTGCTGCTTGTAACTCTGGCAATCTGTCCACCTCCCAAAAGAATAACTCTGCTGAGTCCTCATCTGCCTCAAATGTTGACTTTGGCAAACTCGAAAAAACGTACCTAAACCTCGGCATTATCCCGATTACCGAAAGTGCGCCCCTGGTTATCGCCCAAGAATTAGGCTTTTTTGCTCGCTATGGACTTAATGTCAGCCTGAGTAAGCAAGAGAATTGGCAGCAAATTCAGGATGGCTTACTCGACTACCAGTTAGATGCGGCTCAAGCTTTGTATGGAATGCCAATGATAGCACAATTAGGAGCAGAAGCCGCTCCCATGATTGCCCTGATGGTACTCAATCTCCATGGCAGTAGCATTACCTTATCTCCCAAAGCCTGGGATGCGGGAATTCGACCAGCGATTGAATATTTCACCTTTCAGGAGTTTGCCGATTCCTATCGCGAGTATGTTCGCAAATTCCAGGAACCGCCTATTTTTGCTACTGAGTCGAATGCTTCCATGGATTATTACATTAGCCGCTATTGGTTAGCCGCGATGGGAATTAATCCGGAAAGTGAGGTTGAATTTATGGAGATTGCCCCCTCCCAAATGATTTATAAAATTCAAGCCGGGGTGATGGATGCCTATAGCAGCAGTGAACCGTGGAACCAACAGACGGTTTTGCAGGGAAATGGATTTATCGGCAATACCTCACAGAATATTTGGGCGGGACATCCGGGAAATGTGCTAGCCACGATGCAAGCTTGGGTGGACGAACATCCCGCAACCGCTAGGGCTTTAGTGGCGGCGATTATAGAAGCCTGCCAGTTTTGCGAACAAGCCAAAAATCGTCGCGAAGTTGCCCAAATTATTGCCCAAAGCAGGTATTTGGACACGGATCAGGACTATATAGAACCTGCTTTATTGGGTAACTATACTTATGGTGGGTTTGACAACCAGGAACGGCTGGAAACGATTCCTAATTTTTATCAGTTTTATGGTGACAATAGCGATGATCCAGAGAAGCCGAATCCAGTCAATTATCCCTGGCGTTCTCATGGAATGTGGTTGCTGACTCAGATGATTCGTTGGGGTCAAATTGAGCAGCAAGATTATCCCAAAGATGCTGATGAAATATTGGAGGAAATTTATCCGTTAGACGTTTATACAGAAGTGGCGGAGGCATTGAAAATTGAGCTACCCAGTGATCCGATGAAAGTAGAACCTGCTACCGTTTTTATTGACCAACGCCAGTTTGATCCGAGTGATCCGATTGCTTATCTGAATAATTTTGAGATTCAGGCATAAGCCACTTCGACTTCGCTCAACCCACCAACATTAAATCAGTGACATTCTACTTAAGGTGAATGGTACTGACTTTAGAGTTTGTAGTAAGTGCTTTAGCGCTTCTGGCACTAAAGTGCCTACTACGAACCCAGCTTAAATCAGTGACATTCTACTTAATGTAAAGTTACAGTCCAAGAGGTAATCTGTTATTGTGTCTTTTGAATTCTACAAAAATATTGGCGAAGTCTTAAAAGAGTATGAAATTAATTCCTCGGAAACGAACTGTATCATCGAAACTGAAATTGATGTTCGAGAATCATTTAGAGAGGATTTAGAGTTTTGTCTGCGAGAATTAACCTTTGAGGAGTCAGACTATGCAGTTTGTGAAACGATTATTTTTCCAGTTCTGAAAGAGCTTTATTGCCTTTATCGAGATAAGTTTACTTTGTGGAGCCATAAGTCGCTGATTTATAATGAAAAATTATCAGGTGTACCTGACTATATCATAGCCAAACGATCGCCTCTGGGCAAAGAAATATTTGATCAGCCATTTTTTGTTTTGTGGCTGTTGAAGCTAAACGGGATGATTTTATTAAGGGATGGGGTCAATGTTTAGCTGAAATGGTGGCGATTCAGAAAATGAATGACCAATCTGAACAGCAGACGATATATGGAATCGTATCTAATGGTCAGCTTTGGCAGTTTGGCAAACTCCAAAACAACCGTTTTACCAAGAATTTTGTAGCCTATACGATATATAATCTTGAACAACTTTTTGCAGCTCTAAATTATGTGTTTAGGCAATGCGAACTAGAATTAGAGGCAATGACAGATGGATGTAGGGGCAATTCATGAAATTGCCTCAAAAAAGATTCTGGAGGAGCGATCGCACACTCATTAGTGTCAACTTAAGGAGAAAGTCAATGCTGGCAAGGTTTTAAGCTGTGTCTATCTACTCCTCAACATTTTCCCCCTCATCCCCTAACCCCTTCTCCCTCCGTGGGGAGAAGGGGAACCGGCTTTTCTTGCTCCTGGGGGTGAGGGGTTGAGCTTAAGTTGACACGGATGTCGCACGCCACGCACTCCAACATACTGCCATCAGAATTAGCATTAAACTGAAGGAGAAAATCTGTAGCAACCTGCTCAATCGCAACACAATCACACTCTTGGGAACACTTCAATCCCAGCACCATGCAAATCCTGTTTTGCCCTTTCCGAATTCCAGTCCAAGGTCTAACGTATATATTGAGTCGCTGTTCCAGAGCAATAACCAATCCGATCGCATGACCTTCCAACCAACCGCAGCAGGCTGACAAGCGATCGTTGTTTTCACAGGTTGCTGTCAGCACCAAGAACCAATCGGATTGCGTCGGTAAATCAGCTAACTCGAAAAGAGCATCCCAACCTATTTTGCCAGCCAACACTTGCTCTGAAATTGCCGCCCCTCGCTCCAATTCGCGGCGCAAAATCTGTGCAGTCGATCGCGTGATATTACGGGTACTGTTTTGACAGGGTTCAATGGAGGTGATCACAGGTAGCCAGTCATAGTGCAACCTCCGGTATTGTCTACCTGCTTGGGTTAAGGCTACAGGCTGACTCCAATCATGCTGGTTGAGTACCTGGAAAAAATGGGCAAGTAATGCCTCAAGCCCTGTATCCGCATCAGCTTGGGGAAAACGAGTGCAACTCCAAGCCGCAAGCAATGCCCAGGAGAAGCTGCCCAGAAACCCCCAAGCATTGCCGTGAATTTGGCGTACCTTCGCCCATGCCCGCACTGTCCTCAATAGCGCTCGGAAAGACTCTAGCGGTACATACTGGCGTACTATATCTGTAAGGATATCAGCTTCCAAACAACCCACCAGTGCTTTCCAACTGACTGGATCAAAAAAGGGTTGTGCTGCCTCTGTTAACGGGTCAAGCGTCCCTAGTTCAGAAGGACGACGGGCATAGAGGAGATCGACAGACACGCCTTCAAATCCCATCCTTAACAGAGGGATCTTGGCGGATGAGACGACTTGGGCGCGATCGCACAACCCCTCCAGGCGCTGTCCCACGCTTGCCAAAAACGCCTCCCCAGACAGATACGCCGGAATCAGGCAAAGAACGTCTAAATCACTTTGCGGACTCTGCACGCCCAAACGTGCCGAACCCACTCGATGCAGCGATGCTGGGAAACCTAAACACTCGGCACAAGCTTGCTCGACTAACGCTAAAATTGTTTCGCGATGCTGGCGTTGCACCTGACTCAGATCGGGTTCGAGATCATTCAGTCGCTGCATTAGATTAGTTTTCTCTTCCCCAGCTTCCCAGACGCGCCATGGCGCGTCTCTACAATCCTTGCTCCCTTGCCCCAAATGTATGCGGTATCGCACCTCAAACGGCTGATCACCGCGACGGCTAATCAGCGCTACGGAGTCTACGAGAAAGCTCACCGGATGCCAGGAAGAAAGCTGGGCTTTGGCTTCTTGTGCAGTGGGAAACTGACCGACGCTCAGATGCGGCGTAAACCCTGCTGCTGACTTTTTGCTTTGCTCGTCGCACTGTGGGAATAATTGCTGGAGAACGGCTTGCAACTGATGAAGTGCATCTGGGGGTTGGGTAATCGGGCGCAACCATGCCGTACAGCTAGAGCGGTGCTTGAATGTCTCGAAGCTGGTGAGCGTTACCTCAAAGGGTTGCCATTGGGCAAGTGCAAGTGCGATCGCGTGCGCTGCTTCCTCAAAATACTCCTCTGGCACAAAGCCATACAGCAGATTGATGTGCGGCATCCAACGGTCAAACCTGCGATCGTAACGGCGGCGAATCCCTTGAATGGCAGGTAAGACGTCAGCCGAGGGAATCACCACAACTGCACTGCGATAGACTGGCGGCACTGCCTGCAACGCTGCTGTTGTGGATGTTGAGTAGTCCAAAACGGCACGGATGCCAAAATGATCGGATGGGTAAAGGGTTCTTTGGGTATCCGGTAAGGGTTCGCAGGCGAACAACTCCATCGAACGGGGCATCCAGCACCCATCCTCACTGCGCTGCAAGATGCGATCGAACCGCGCCGCTTCACCCCTCAAACTCATCAGCTTGGCTAACGAATTGCGTTCTGGGTTAAAGGTGTAGCCTGGATCATCAGGATGCAGCAGTGTCCAAACATCGACGAAACCGCTTTGGCTCAACTCCTCCTCTTGCTCATCCCCTCTACTGTTGAAATCTCCAACAATGAAGCTGTCTCCTGGCAGCGTCTTGAGATAATTCAGCAATACAGAACGTTGATGCGCCCGGACTTCAAGGGCGTTGCGGGCGCGATTGCTAGTTAGATGCACGACGGCTAAATGTAGCGATCGCCCGTTAATCTCCCACGTCCCCACCAGCACCCGCTTGTGTGCTGAATACTGATGCTCGACTAGCGTAAACGGCAGTCGCGATAGGAGCAAAAGACCATAGGGCTTGAGAGTTTGTCCTGCTGGTGATTCGGAAATGGTGTAAGAATGTACCCAATCCTGTTCCAACAGCACATCTAGTAGGGGTGGCGTCGCTTCTTGTAGGGCGATAATGTCCGCATCACATCGGCGCAGATGTTCTACAATCACAGGCAGGCGCTGTGCGGTCTGGATGCGCTCCTGCTCGTAGCGATCGCACAGCACGTTAAAACTGGCAATGGTCAGTGTACCGATTGTCGCCTCTGTTGATGGTTGATCAGTCGGTTGCCAACCTTGTGAACTGTACTGGTAGACAGGTCGTGCGTTGAATAGTAGGTCTTGGTTTGGTGCAGGGGGTGTGACTGTAGCCCAATGTGTCTCCTCTTGTGGATGCGCTAGAAAGGCAGCATCAGGCAATTGTCCGGCTGAGAACCGATCCAAATGCTGGTCGCGATCCCAAACAATTTCCTCCCCGCAGCGGATATAACGGATGCGGTGCATGGGGATGTCGCCATTCGTTGACCAAGAGGCAAAGGGTTTTTCGCGGATACCCTCTTCAGACCTGCGCTCGGTATAGCCGATGGCAAAGGCGCTGCGGTCTAGACGGGCATCCCAGAGAATGCGATCGTAGATCTCGCGAATCGTCGCCATTTTTTTCTTCTGGACTCTTTGCTCTGACATGGCTACGCCAAGGGGTGTAATGGATACTGCCTCGTACCTCTGGAAGTAACGGTTCTACGATTTGCCTAAGGCAAAGTCCGATCTAGCGTTAACGAAACAACGTTTTTTCAATACGAATTTACTCAAACTGCGGTACAACGGTATCAGGTCTTGACTGCTTGAGATAATCACGTCGCCGTTGAACAATGCCCATGCAACCAATATGCGATCGCCCGATCTTATCAGTCAGGTTGCGGGATGAAACCCAACACTCATCACTGCTTCTCCACCTCAGCCATAACTTCGATAACTTCTGCATCGCTGAACAACATGATAGCTTGCAAAATCAAGCCCAGGTTCTAGATGACTTTAGATGACTTGTTTGAGGTGGTATCGCAGGCGTAAAAGATGCTTGTCAACGTCGCACTAACCCAGCAAAGACGGCGCTTGTTGCGAACATGATTAAGCTATAGATGGCGGCTGGAATAGCCATGCTTGGCGTGTTTAAGAAAGTTGGTGCGCTGGCAATGGTAATGGCTAAAGTACCGTTTTGAATGCCGACTTCTACCGTAATGGCTTTGGCGCTGCGGATATCTAGCTTAGCCAAGGTGGCGAGTGCAAACCCCAGTAGCATTGTACTCATGTTTAAAGCGAGGGTAACCCAGCCCACTTTCAAGAAGAAGCTGGCGACATTAGCGCGTTCTGCTGCCAACAAACCCACGATAATTAGAGCTAAAAAGAATAGAGAGAGCCACTTAACCCATTTTTCCACCTGTGCGGCAAAACGAGGAGCGTAGTGGTGAATTACCATGCCTAATGTCACTGGAATCAGGGTAATGACAGCAATTTGAATGACTGTCGTCAAGAAGGGTAGCTGTAGGATAGTAGCCTCCCCCAGAAAACGCTGCATCGCTAGGTTAACGATCAAAGGAATTGTAAATACTGTAATCACGCTGCTAATTGCCGTCAGCGTAATGGATAGGGCAACGTTACCCTGTACTAAGTAGGTTACTAGGTTGGATGTGGGTCCGCCAGGGCAAGCCGCTAAAACCATTACGCCAACCGCCAATTCTGGAGAAAGCGGGAAAAGGCTAGCCAGTAAAAAGCCTACTGTAGGCAGCATGATAAGCTGAGCAATGAGTCCGAGAATTGCGGCTTTGGGTTCAACTAATACCCGCTTAAAATCACTGACAGTCAACCCTAATCCCATACCCAGCATGATGATAAATAGGGCTAAGGGAAGAAAAATTGCGGTTAAAACGTTTGATTCCATTGCTCCTGTACACACTCCTTAAGTTGACAGCGCCCGTAGATAAGGCAAACTTTTCACTGTTTGCTACGAGTGAGTTTCACTAGAATTATCACTTTATGTCCGTGCTACACACTCGCAAGCCTGTAAACTTTTGCAACAACTAGCGGTATTTTTGCATAAAAACCTGTCTTCCAGTCTGAGAGATTAAACGAGCGCTTCAAAAAGAGCAGTGGGTGATTACTGATGACCCGCTCAGGTTTAAGTTGGGTAATGTCAACTTTCGGGTTGACCTGAGTGCAGAGCGTATGCGATCGCCCGATTTGGTAGGTTGGGTTGAAGGATGAAACCCGACACTCATCACGGCTTCTCCACCTCAACTCTGGTGCGATCGCCTAATCGAGTCATGAAACTGGTTACGTGCAACTGTTTTGAGACCATAATAGGGGTAAGTGCCTTCAAGTGCCGTTTGAGGTACTGTTGTCAATGTCGGAAACCTCAGAGGTTTGAACGTTACCGCTATGGAAATTCAACGGGTTATCTTAAATAACATTGGGCTATTTGAAAACCTGGAAATTCCTTTAGCACCCACTAAGCAAAATCCCAGCAACATCACTGTCTTCGTTGGTAATAACGGCGCGGGTAAAACCTCTGTGCTGAAAGCCTTAGCAACCTCCCTGAGTTGGTTTACAGCTCGTTTACGTACAGAAAAGGGTAGTGGTAACCCTATCCCTGAAGATGCCATACTCAACACCGCCAACGCCGCCAGTATTGAAATAGACATTTGTGATTCTTCTGGGGCATCAGACAATCCTGATCAAAGCGAGTTCGAGCATCACTTCAAGTGGACTTTAGCAAAAAGCAGAAAAGGACGTAAAGCCCAGTACACTAGCAATCTCAACGACTGCACCCGTTTAGCCAATCGTTACCGTGATGCCCTTACCCGTGATGACAAAACTAGCCTTCCCATCATTGCGTTTTATCCTGTCGAGCGCGTCGTACTTGATATTCCACTAAAAATTAGGACTAGGCACACTTTCTTACAACTAGATGGTTACGACAACTCTTTAAGTCAGGGGGTTGACTTTCGCCGCTTTTTTGAGTGGTTTCGGGAACGGGAAGATACCGAAAATGAATCAGGAATTCCTGAAGATGTGTTGAGCCAACTGAGACCACTATTTGAAACTAATCAAGATGCATGGCAACGGTTAAACGAATTCAATGCCTCGGCTAGAGATCGGCAATTAACCGCAGTTCGCACCGCCATTCGCCGATTTATGCCCCAGATGGACAACCTTAGAGTCCGTCGTAAACCCCGTCTCTACATGGCGATTGATAAAAACGGTGAAACTCTGAATGTAGCCCAACTTTCACAAGGCGAAAAATCGCTCATGGCTCTGGTTGGTGATATTGCTCGCCGTCTAGCCATGCTGAATCCTGCCCTAGAGAATCCTTTAGCAGGAGATGGTATCGTCTTGATTGATGAAGTCGATTTGCACCTGCATCCCTCTTGGCAACGCAGCCTGTGCGATCGCCTAATCGCAACGTTCCCAAATTGTCAGTTTGTGCTGACTACTCATTCACCTCTGGTGATCAGCGACTGTCAAAATGTTTTGGTTTACACCTTAACCAATGGTGAATTGCGACAATTGCCCTCTCAGTATGGGCAAGATGCTAATACTGTCTTATTAGATGTCATGGACACCAGCATCCGTAATCAGAAAATCGATGCTGAATTGAACGATCTGCTGGATGCCATACAAGATTCAAAGCTAACCGAGGCTCAACAACGACTTGCCAAATTAACTGAGGAACTACCCGCCAATCATCTCGAATTGATCAAAGCTAAACTACTGCTCCGTAAACAAGAATTGCGTCATGCGAACCATTCGTAAAGGGACTGAACCCTCCAGTTTGACAGTTTGGAAACGAGCAAATCCTCACGGACGCTACAACCAGTTAACTGAAGATATTCGGCGAACTATTCGGCAACATGCTCTAGCAGAACAATTCTACCTTTGTGCCTATTGCTGCCAGCGCATCCAATGCCAGCGCATCCAAGACATTGATGCTTGCCACAATGAGCATATAGAAGCTCAAAAGTTGAACCCTAGACGCACACTTGACTTTTCAAATATTGTCGCCAGTTGTAATACCTCTAATCAATGTGGTGATGCTCATAAATCCCAACCCCTACCCCTAACTCCTCTGATGACAGAATGTGAAACAGAACTTCGCTTTAAAATTAGTGGTCGGGTAGAAGGGTTAAGCGAGCGAGCAATCGTCACGATTCAAGTCTTAAACCTGGGAGATCACGAAAAAAATAACCGTGCCTTAATTGAAAAACGCAAGCAATTGTCTAATGCCTTATTATGGACAAACGGTATAGACCCTGATGAAGGCTTAGAGGATGAAGAACTGTTAGAGATGTTAATCGATGACCTATCCCAACCCCAACAGGGTCAGATGGAACCTTTTACTCCAGTGGTAATTAATATCTTGCGAAGTTGGCTTCAATCTTGAAAGCAACTCTTTAAATGGTTATGAATTAGTTCGGAAGCAAAACCAAAAGCTGACACGTTTTTTCAATACGAATTCACTCAAACTACGGTACAACGGTATCAGGTCTTGATAATTGTGTATGATCCAGTTAATGAGGTGATAGTGCGATGGACAAGGTAGCTCAATATCGGGAGTACGTTCAAACGTTACTAAGCCAGTACGCCAAAGTAGAGTAAGAGATATTAATCGACCTGATATGGAATTGACTAGATGGGATGAAACTTGGCATCGATTACGGGAATGGACTAATGGTCAAGCTCCCTCCGAGCGCCTAGCTGCTCAGATTCTGTTGAACCAGGGATTTGAGAATATTGACCCAAGCCATCCCTTAGGAGGACCTGATGGTGGCAGAGATGCTATCTGTACGTATGAAGGGGAGAAGTGGGTTATGGCAGTTTACTTTCCTCGAGGTCAAAAAAGTTTTTCAGATATATCCACCAAACTGCAAGGCGATATTTCAGGGGCGACGAGATACGATCCCAGTGGCATTGCATTCGTAACAAATCAAGAACTGTCACTTAGGGAGAGGCAGCAACTGAGGCAGACAGTAGCATCGTTGAAGCTAGAGTTGTTTCATCTTGAACGACTTACAGTGATTCTCGACTCTCCATCTATGGCTGGAGTCAGAAAGCAGTTCTTAGGAATTGATAGTGGAGAGTCCGTTCCTGTTTTGGATTTGCAGTTCTTTGAACCTGGATCGCGAAAGCCTCTTGGAAGGAAGATTAAGCTTCAGTCAGTAGCGTATGACCTACCAAAACAGCCAATCCCAAATCTTGAACAACCTCGGACATCTTATTCCGGTGGTCTATCGCTACCAGTTCCACGTATGGAAGAGGTAAATCCTTCGTATATGAGAGATAAGGAGAAATTTGTTCGAGCTTCCTCGCTACTCAGGACAGTTTTTCTCGGTATCCGCAATACGAGTACTATACTTGCCGAAAATGTCAAACTGGAAGTAGAGGGATCATTATTAGGTGGTATTCAAGTTGAAAAAGAGTTACCACAATCACCAGTACGAAGGCGCATTGAAAAAGTGCCTTACAAACGCTCTTTATTGTGGAATTCACACATTACTCCTGATATTGAAGTGCATGGTGACCAGTGGCGAATGACTGTTCGCTTTGGAAACATTCAGCCAGGTTATCAGTCTATCATGGAAGTCCCATTTCTTCTTGGATCTAGGGAATGTAAGGAGCTAACTATGTATGCGAAGATCTTTGCCAATAATCTTCCTTCCCCAGTTGATTTATGTCTACAAACTGAGTTTGAAGTTATCTCCAAACCTCCTCTTGGGCTTGATTTCCTTGCCCGATAACAATTCGGATGCAGCTGATTGACCGAAGCCGCTTGGGTAGGATACAAAGACTCCGGCAACCGCTGACCCGAACCGTTAGCCCGCCTCATCTCTGGGTTAGGATGGTAGACTTAGGTTAACTGTTTGCTTGTTAACTCTGTGACTAGAAAGCCAATCTACTCAACTTTTCAGTATCCATCTGCAATCCCAGGTAGTCCCAATGCTTATTGGGTTGTAGGTCATCTAGGAATAATGTATTCTGAGTTACAGTGGTTGCTCTTTGATTTCTGCCGTATGCACCAAATTGTGTACAAAGAAATAGTGCATATTGAGGAAGGATTGACTCGCTTTACTCAGGAAAATAAGGGAGAACTTACATTAAGCTCAACGCTTGATTTGTCGGAAGAAGAGTATGACAAAGAACTACAGAAAACAAGAATTTTAGATTCAATTATTGCTCAGGATCAAGAAAATAAGCGTGTGATTGGTTTTATTGATCAGATGTGCGTTGTAGGTTTATGGGCGCTTGCAGAGCAATTTCTAGGGAAGATATACAGAACATATATTGCTGTTACAACCAGCGTTGATGCCGACACGGTCTCTTCACCCTCTGGATGGGATGACTTTAAGAAGGAGTATACAAGCATGGGTGTTGTCCTCTCTACGTGTGACAGCTTTCAGGATGCTAATGAGTGCAGAGTGGTTAATAATGCCATTAAACATAATCCAACAGTTGGAAAGAAGTTGGAGGGATTTCCATACTTCGCCCCCTACAAGGGAGAAAAGCTGATGGAGGTTCCGTTAGATATGCAGCGTTATTTGAATGGAGTAAATAATTTTTTAGGAAGCCTAATGGAAAAGGTAGAGGCACAGTTAGATTGAAGTAATGCCTAACCATATGCTGTTATAGACGGCAGGCTAACAATTCGGGTACAGCGGATTGACCGAAGCCGCTTGGGTAGGATACAAAGACCCCGCTGACCCGAACCGTTAGAACGCTATGTATGCAACATAAGCGACAGGTTGTAATCAAATGAAGGCTAATCATTGGAGATTCTAATTAGAACTTTTAGAGATTGCAGGTACGACCAATGCTTCGAGAGTGAAGTGTGACTGCTAGATTTACAGTTTGAAATCTAATTTTCCGATCGCATTCTAGCCTTCAACTTAGTCCTGTGGAGAGAGGAAAGTTCTAGAAGTGAATGGAGCCAATGCTGCCATAAATTTTACTCCTTATGGGCAAATACTGTTGCAAAGCCGGGGACATTATTTAACCGGAGGAAAGCGAGAAAAGCACTTTAACTTGTTCAAACAATGGGCGTACAGTCATACGGGAACGTTTTGGCAGGTGCTGGGCGATCGCTACATCCTCTATGGCAGAGGTAAATAAACAATCCGATCCTGATACTCATCGTCTTCGGAAGCAAGAGCAGCTAAAATTAATTCTTCGAGATTTCCACCAATGCCTAGATCGGGATTGAGAATAAAAATACCAGGTATGTGGCGATTTTGAGCAAGATGATCGGCTAAATGTACAGGCATAGAAGCACGATTATTAGTCACCAAAACAAACCCATTGACTTCACACCAGCATAAAATTTCAGGATCTGCCGTGCTTTTGGGAGGATTACCCGGCTCTCCTACCATAAGAACAACTAATTCAGGATATTGCCGCAAAAGTTGAGTTTGATAAAGTCGATCGACGTTCTCATCTAAAAGATACTTCAGTGCCACTTGCTGTCCTCATTGCTTCTCTTTCTGCTCTCAGTTTCCGCAGTTTTTCAGAAACAGGTGGAGGATTGTGTTTTTGTTCCTCTCGCATCCTGCGACCATGCTCAATCCAATTAGCGAGGTAGGTACTGACTGCTTCTTTGTTGTGCAGATAGTATAGAATCGTAGCGTAGACTTGTTCTAAATCTAGGGTTCGATAACTCTGGGCAATTTCCTCTGGGGTGCGACACCGATGGATGAAATCGTATAAAACAGTTTCAATCCCTATTCTTGTGCCTTTTATCCGAATGTCATCAGGACTGAGGAAATCAAAATAATCTTCTAATTGCATTGTTCCAGGCTTATAGATTCATAGGGGATAATACTAGGATAGCGATATCGTTTTGAAATACTCTATCTTCTTTGTTCGACAGCAATATCATTTTTCAATAATTTCTGCACTAATCTCAATTATCTTAGGCTTTGCAGGAACGGTGTCAGCATTTTGGTTCAGGTTACCCAATGGTAGCAGCCCCTTCAAGGTAGTCAATTGATGCAGCAGCAGATGTACAAATACCCTCGCACCCCTCATATCCAAGGTTCACGGCTCCAACCGGGGGATGAAGACTTGGATAACGTGCCTTTCAGCGCGATCGCCTCTCAATATGTAGTGGTCGAAGAAAAAGTAGATGGAGCCAATGCTGCCATCAGTTTTAGTCCTGATGGGCAAATGATGTTGCAAAGTCGGGGACATTATTTAACTGGAGGAGAGCGAGAAAAGCATTTTAACTTGTTCAAACAATGGGCGTACAGTCATACTGGAACCTTTTGGCAGGTGCTGGGCGATCGCTATATCCTCTATGGCGAATGGCTCTATGCCAAACACACCGTCTTTTACGACGCCTTACCCCATTATTTCTTAGAATTTGATGTGTTAGATGTTGAACAGCAGCAGTTTCTCAGTACCCAACGGCGGAAGGAGTTACTCGCCGGATTACCCCTGGTTTCCGTACCCGTCCTGTTTTCGGGTGTATTAACGTCCTACAAGCAGCTAATGGGATTGCTGGGTCACTCGCATTTCATTGAGTCAGGACATTTAGAACGCTTCCGCCAAGCCTGTGAGGAACAGGGATTGGATGTGGAGCGAAGTCTCAAACAAACAGACCCCAGTCCCCTAATGGAAGGGTTGTATATTAAGGTCGAAGAGGAAACAGTTGTAACGGCTCGTTACAAATACGTCCGTCCTAGCTTTTCAACCACCATACTGCAATCGGATAGCCATTGGCTCAACCGTCCTATCGTACCCAATCTCCTACGTCCCGGCGTCGATTTGTTTCAGTTATAGCGCTACGCGCTAGGGAACAGGCAATAGGCAACAGGCAACAGTAAGCTATGATTGGGTTTCCGGCTAAAGATGTGTCCTAACCTTAAGACGAATGCCACTGACTTAAGCTGGGTTCGTAGTCGGCACTTTAGTGCCAGAAGCGCTGAAGCGCTTACTACAAACTCTAAAGTCAGTGCCATTCACCTTAAGACGTAATGTTATATGACTTCTTCTATTTCTCAATCCTTATCCTGGTCATTTCCCTGGTGTTCCACGCCTCCAGACTGGACGCTAGATTGGGCATCGCTTCAGGCTGAGTTTGACTGGCTTCAATCGCTTGGCAGAAGCGGATATTCGGGGTCGCCTGTGTGATGACCCGCTAGAACTGCTGGAGCGGGTTGAGTTCTTTCGAGAATATTGTCAAGAGAATAATTGCTTCGTTGATCCCCGACCGTTCCCCTCAGATCATAGTCGATTTGTCTATTTCCAAAAAGACGATCGCGATCCCAACTATGCTGCTTTTGATGACACTCGCTTCGAGGTTGTCCTGATGTCAGGTTTACCGGGTGCTGGTAAAGACTCTTGGATTCAGGAGAATCTTCCCGATTGGACAGTAATCTCCCTGGATGAACTGCGACAAGCGATGAAGATTTCTCCTACAGATAACCAAGCTGCTGTAGCAGAGCGAGCAAGAGCGATCGCGAAAGACTACATGAGAGCCGAAAAATCCTTTGTTTGGAATGCGACCAATCTCTCTCGCCAACTGCGTTCGTCCCTGATTAATCTATTTTCTGCCTACCATGGACGGATTCGCATTGTCTACCTAGAAGCCGCTTGGGAAGAATTGCTGCGGCGCAATCGTTCTCGCGCTACCAAAGTGCCGGAAGCAGTGATGCAACGGATGCGCGATCGCGTAGAGGTTCCAGATATGACTGAAGCCCATCAGGTAGAGTGGGTTGTAGATAGGGCTTGCTGAATAAGTGAAAGCTATACCTGTAGGGGCACGGCATTGCCCATGGGTGTCAACTTAAGCCACATTACCCACGATAGGATACTGGGTGTGGGGTATGGGGTGTGGGGTGTGGGGGAAAGCGAGCAATTTTGGGGAGCTATGTATTAAACGGAACCTGTTTGA
>NZ_JAVKEA010000175.1:0-5673 GCF_040221695.1 Coleofasciculus sp. E2-BRE-01
AATTCTGGCAAATGATAGCATTTTATTGGATGGCGAAGATAGTCAAGGATTCGGCAGTGGTATTTTTAGTACAGTGGCATCGGGAGCTAAGGGGAATTCTCGGGGTGTGGAAATTGAGAGTGGCTCTTTAACTGTAACCAATGGCGCTCAAGTTGATGCAACTACTTCGGGAGAAGGAAATGCCGGTCAGATAGTAATTCGGGCGACCGATAGCATCTTATTGGATGGGGAAGATAGTCAAGGAGAAATTAGTGGTGTTTTTAGTACAGTGCAACCGATAGCCAACGGAAATTCTGAGGGAGTGAACATTGAGAGTGGCTCTTTAAGCGCAACCAATGGTGCTAGAATTTCTGCCACTACCTTTGGAGAAGGAGATGCCGGTCAGATAGTAATTCGGGCGATTGACAGCATCTTATTGGATGGGGAAGATAGTCAAGGATTCTCCAGTGGTATTTTTAGTACAGTGGCATCGGGAGCCAACGGAAATTCTGGGGGCGTGGAAATTGAGAGTGGCTCTTTAACTGTAACCAATGGCGCTCAAATTGATGCAACTACTTCGGGAGAAGGAAATGCCGGTCAGATAGTAATTCGGGCAACCGACAGCATCTTATTGGATGGGGAAGATAGTCAAGGATTAACCGGTGGTGTTTTTAGTACAGTGCAACCGGGAGCCAAGGGAAATTCTGAGGGAGTGAACATTGAGAGTGGCTCTTTAAGCGCAACCAATGGCGGTAGAATTTCTGCCACTACATTTGGAGAAGGAGATGCAGGTAAGGTAGTAATTCGGGCGACTGATACCATTTTATTGGATGGGGACACTAGTCAAGGATTAGTCAGTGGTGTTTTTAGCGCCGTGGCATCGGGAGCCAAGGGGAATTCTCGGGGCGTGGAAATTGAGAGTGGCTTTTTAGGTGCAATCAATGGCGCTATAATTTCTGCCTCTACCTTTGCAGAAGGAAATGCAGGTAAGATAGTAATTCGGGCAACCGATAGCATCTTATTAGATGGGGAATCTAGTCAAGGATTCCTCAGTGGTGTTTTTAGTACAGTGCAACCGGGAGCCAAGGGAAATTCTCGGGGTCTGGACATTGATAGTGGCTTTTTAGCCCTAACCAACGGCGCTCGAATTGATGCCACTACATTGGGAGAAGGAAATGCAGGTAAGATAGTAATTCGGGCAACCGATAGCATCTTATTGGATGGGGAAGATAGTCAAGGATTCCCCAGTGGTGTTTTTAGTACAGTGCAACCGGAAGCTAAGGGGAATTCTCGGGGCGTGGAAATTTTTAGTGGCTCTTTAACCGTAACCAACGACGCTCTAATTTCTGCCGAAACCCGCAGTGATACCAGGGCTGGAGATGTAAGCATTGACGCCACAGACTTTATCCAACTGAGCGGGGATAGCGCCATCCGCGCCAGTGCAACCACAGGGGGTCCAGCGGGAAACTTAGATATCATCACCCAGAGACTATCGGTAGAAGATGGGGCGCAAATCACCGTTAGTAGTCCCTCTGGACAAGCCGGGAACTTGACTATCGGGGCAAATTCCCTAGAATTAAATCAAGGTCAAGTCACCGCAGAAACGGGAACCAGTGGGATTGAAGGCGGTGCCAATATCCGTCTGCAAAACCTCAACACCCTGCTGATGACCGATGAAAGCCTGATTTCTGCCACAGCTTTCGAGGATGCTAATGGCGGTAATATTAATATTAACAGTATCTTCCTGATTGCCCTGCCTCCAGAAGGTGTCAACGGTAGTGATATTATTGCCAATGCCGAACGAGGCGACGGGGGACGGATTATTATCAACGGTGAAGGTATCTTTGGCATTGAAGAACGTCGAGCCATTCCCGGAAATCGCACCAACGACATTGACGCCAGTTCCCAGTTTGGTGGCGCTCCCGGTGAAATACAACTCAATGTACCCCTTGACCCCGCCAGAGGGTTGGTAGAATTACCAGGGGAGTTGGTGGATGTCACCCGATTAGTCGAACAGAATCTTTGTCAAGCGGCTCAAGGGAGCAGCTTTATTGTCACTGGGCGCGGCGGCTTACCCATACCCCCCCATGAACCCCTCAACCCTGAGGCGACTTGGGAAGATTGGCGGATTGAGTCTGAGAGTGAATCCACTGCTAATCCTACCCAGGATGTAGAGACGCGCCATGGCGCGTCTGGGGAAGGGAAAGTCCATCAACAAACCCCAGACAACCAACCCAAGCGAATTATCGAGGCTCAAGGTTGGTATCGAGATGCCAAGGGTACTGTAATTCTCACCGCTGAACCGACAACGGTAACGCCACATGGGACTTGGTTGAGTTCAACAAACTGCTCTGAATAAGACAGGACTTACGCAGTGGGAAAGGTGCGTTACGCTTCGCTAACACACCCTACACGAACACCTCTGACCTACTCTCCCTCTCATTGTCTCTATTCATATCTTGTTAATTTTGTCAATACCGCCACTATAGAAATTTTGAGTCACAGAGGTTGCCATACTACCCCTTGTCAACTCTGTGACGTTTACCCCAGGAGAATGTGAAAACTGACACCATCTTCTATAGCCTGTTTAAAGAGTTTCCCAGTATCTTCTTTGAACTGATTAACCAATCCACAGCACAAGCAGCGACGTATGAATTCACCTCCCGTGAAATCAAACAACTCTCATTTCGACTCGATGGTTTATTTTTACCCAAGAACCAAACCTCAAACCAACCCTTCTACGTCGTCGAAGTTCAGTTCCAACCCGATGAGAATTTATACTATCGTTTATTTACAGAACTGTTTATCTTTCTAAATCAATACAAACCCCCTCATCCCTGGCGGGTTGTAGTGATTTACCCCAGTCGCCGAATTGAACGAGAACAACCGTTACAATTTAGGGAACTCTTCAGTCGAGTGCAACGGATTTACTTGGACGAGTTAGAAACAGAGGCATCGGGTTCGGTGGGGGTAAACATTGTTAAGCTAGTGATCGAGAATCAACAGACAGCACCGACAGTGGCAAGGCAGTTAATCAACCAAGCCCAAGTCCAGATCGCTGATCCAAGCACAAAAAGAGACTTAATTGACTTAATCGAAACAATCATCGTTTATAAATTACCGCAAAAAAGCCGCAAGGAGATAGAAGCCATGTTAGGATTAAGTGAACTCAAACAAACCAAAGTGTATCAGGAAGCCAAGCAAGAAGGGTTTTCTGAAGGTGAACAACGAGGTGAACAGCGAGGTGAACAACGAGGTGAACAACGAGGCGAACTTAAAGCCAAGTTAACCGCTATACTACGCCTGATCAAGTTGGGTTTGAGTGTGGAGATGATTGCTGAAGGTTTAGATTTGCCCCTGGAATTTGTCCAACAGGCTGTTGAGTTATTTGAGCAACAAAATGTTATCGCTTTTGTTGAACTGTTAAATGAGAAACGCCAGCTTTTCTCCCCACAAGACTTAGCTGACTTAGCTGAGTTCATTCAACCCTTACCCGATCAACTAGAAGACTTGTCATCTGCGATCGCACACTGGTGCCAGCAGGAAGCACATACAGCACAACTTGAGGCTTGGCGTCAAATTTGCTCCCGGTTGTTGAGTGCGACGGTAGAGAAACTTGTGACGAACCCTGACACCCTTCAAACTCTATCCGCACCAGTCAACAAAGCCATGGTGCAAAATGCGATTGAGCGATGAGAGTCTTACCCTAATCTCAACCGTTAACTTTAATTGTGTCCACCTACTTATTCTATAGTATTTTTATGAAGTGAGATATGAACATTTTAAACGTGATGTTTCTCCCTCGTCGTCAACCCGTACTAGCCCTTAGCATTATTGTTAGTTTAATGACTACTATTGCCCCAGTGACGGCACAGGTTCAACCATCGAATACTATCTTTGATCCAATCTCGATTCCTTCTCTCCTGCCGAATTTACCTGATGATACTGGTGGCGGTACTCCTCAAACCGACAATGGAACAGGTACTCGTGGTGACTGTGAATACCAGGAAGGAGATCTACTGCTGACGCGCATGGCAGGTGGCAAAAACTTTCAATTAACCGTGAGTGAACATCCCACCTTTTGGATTTATGTTCCCTACAGTTCAGACAAAGTATCCTCTGGAGAATTTTCTATCCAACAGGGGGAAAATGATATTTATCGCACCACCTTTAAACTGCCAGCCACACCTGGAGTTGTTAGTGTCACTATTCCCAAAACAGAAACGCCGTTAGAAATAGATAAAACCTATCGCTGGTATTTTGAAATCAGTTGTCCTCGTTCAAGACAATCTCAGGAATCAACAACTCGACTGACGCCAGCATCACTAACAGGATTTGTGCGACGAGTTCCCCAACCTCCTGAACTTGAGGCGGAATTAAATCAGGCAAAAAATTCCCTAGAACGAGTTGCCGCTTATGCCCGTCACGATATGTGGTACGATATGCTTACAGAATTGGCTCAATTACGTTTGAAATACCCTGAAGATGACACATTAGAAAGTATCTGGCTAAACCTTTTGGGGGATGAACGAATTGGGTTAACAGAAATTAAGCAAGAACCCATTATTGGCAGTGTTATAGTGGATGAGGCTATAACCAATTCCCAATCAGAATAAAAGGCGCCCAGTGATAAGGGCGCAGATAATCTTTGTCGGGATCATCCGGATACTCCGTTAAGAAAGCAATTTGAGTTTGCCGCAGCGCTTCAGCTTTACTCCGTTGAGGTGCTTTTAACTGTTCGTAAAACCGTTGCATAAATTCGGCGGTGGATGCGTCGTTTACTTGCCATAATGTCGCCACTGTACTGCGGGCGCCCGCTCGCACAGCAATTCCGGCTAATCCCAATGCCGCACGCTTATCCCCAGTAGCTGTCTCGCAAGCACTCAAAACCAGTAATTCAATCGCAGTGGTACGATTGGTTTCATTGGCGCGTAATAAATCATCTAAATCCTGAACATTAATTCGCCCACTCCAGTCTAAAATAAAGGTTTTTTGGGGATTAGAACTAAACTTGCCGTGGGTGGCAATATGTACCAGATTAAAGGGTTCCTGATTAATCTTATTGCGGATATTTTCTTGCTCAAAGTCCTGATTTTCTAAAAGTTGATTCAGGTTGATTTGTTCTTGGATTCCGGCTAACTCATCAGCAACATTATCTAGGGGAGAAAATCCTTCTGCTTCAAAGCTTGGTGCATTGGGTGTTCCCGCAATCAGCCCCCGGAAATTCTCGCGTTTCAGGGGTTTGGGTTCTAGGAGTTGTAAACCGGGTGTTAACGCCACTGCATACCGCTCAATTAAATAGTTTTCTCCGTCATAAAGAGTAGAAGGGGGAATATTGCGTAAGGAACCATCGAGGACAAAGACTAAGGTTTTAACGGCGGGGTTATCTGAGTTGGCTGCATCTAAATCAGCTTCAAAGGGGCGAATTAACCAATCATAAAGTTGGGCTGCATCCTGTTTAATGCCACTGATACTCGTACTGCGTTTAGTTAAATCATCACGAAATTTTTCCACGGCTTGATCAACTTGTGTTTCTGAGACATCTTGATGAGCATAAGCTGTCATGCATTTAAACTGTGATAAGAGCATTACCCTTATTTTTCAGTTTGCGCCCCCAGTTAATAACTAGCTTGTCTTCATTTAAAAGTTGATGCAACAAAGATTCTAACTCTTCAATGGATTCAAAAAGCCGAT
>NZ_JAVKEA010000176.1:0-20174 GCF_040221695.1 Coleofasciculus sp. E2-BRE-01
AGTAGTTGAAGGAGTTAACAATAAGCTGAAACTATTAAAACGGTGTGGATTTGGCTTCAGGAACTTTAATAATTTTACAATACGCGCTTTACTTCTGTGGCATTATCCTAACGGTTTAGCACACTAAGTACGGAAGACCCGAATTTTCTGGCGCTGGTTTTTCAATGGCGGGGACAAAGGCGACTAATTCATTATCAGTTTGCGAGGGCTGTGCGTCACAGGGTCCACGGGTTCCTGAATCCGCTTGTTGTCCCGGTGTGTCTTTATCCGGTGGGGGTGGCGGTTGGTTGAAGATGAGGGCGTCGAGGGGGGATTTCTGGGCGATGATCAGAAGGGGTATGATGGCAAGGTTGAATAGTTTGTTGGTCATTTGTTGTTTGTCCTTTTTATTTGTTTTTTGTTATACTTGTGTCGTCACGATTTGAGGCTGGTAAAAGGCTAAAGCCCTTACTACAAACATTACTACAAACAATTAAGGCGATCGCGGATGGGATTAGGGGTATCCAATAGCCGTGAATTAATAGAATTAAACTTAGTCCTGATAATAGAATTAATGCTGTGCCTATGGCGAGGATTTGGTAGGGGCGTTTGGGGATTAACTGAATCAATAGTCCGCCAATTAAGGAGCATCCCCCAATCCACAATACCTCACTCCAGAAATTCCCAGGTTGAATTAAGGGACGTTTATCGAGTACCGCGCTGAGTATCTGACTCACCCCATGCGCCTGAATCTCTAAGCCGCGCATTTCTCCATAAGGGGTATGGAAACTATCTTTGATGCTGGTGGCGGTAACGCCTATTAATATTACTCGATTCTTGACCCATTGGGGATTAATTTTATCTTGGAGAACTTCGGTTAGTGTCACGGATTGGGCGATGGGGTGAACCGCACGGTAATTGAGGAGGATTTGTTGACCTCTAAAATCATAGCGTTGATATCCGCCAGCACGGGGTTTTAAATCGGCAAAAATAACATCCCCAAGCTGTAAGTTGCCGTTTTTGGTGGTAAATGTGGGTAAAATAGTCTCGGTGGCTAAATAGCGAAAGGCGAGTTGAACGTTAAGGGCGTAGGGGGTGGGACAAGGTGAGGTTGCAGGGACTTTTTGATACAAGAGTTGGCGGCGTAGTGGACCCGTTTCGGTGTTTTGGCTGTCCACCAATACATTGCTAAAGCCGAGATTTTGCCAGGGAAGATGGGGGAAGGATGCGGTTCCTTGATCGCTTTCACTGCTAACCTTACAGATATGAATGACTCGATTGGTTTGGTGTAGATAGGTGGGTAAGTCGAGGGAAGAGTCTCGCTGTGTGTCGCGATAATGAATGGGGTTATCTCGATAGATATCTAAGCCGATTACTCGCGGTTGCATCGATTCCAATTTCTGCAATAATTGGACTAGCACGTCATCGGATAAAGGATAGCGGTAGTTGTTGATATCGGCTTCGGTTATTTTCACCAGCAATAGGCGCGAGTCTAAGGCTTCGGTTGGGCGCAACCGGATTAATTGATCCAAGGCTTGTAATTCTAACCCTTGCAATAATCCGAGCGATCGCACTCCAATCACTGCAATGCTGACAACCCCACTGAGGATCGGAATTGTCCAAGCTGGGGTCTTGACAGAATGGTCGTTTTGTGCTGGAAGTTGAGCGTTGACCCATTGGCGATTAAAGATGGATTTGTAGATGGGGTTATGAACTCTCAGTTTACCCTGACGCTGAATCACTAATCCTGAGAGTAGCAATTCCTGTTGGGCGTGACTTTCATCGGCGGGGATTTCCCCCTGGTGTAAGATTTGTTGATAGAGGCGGAGTAATGGGATAGCGCTATGGTGACTGAGGAGAATGCGATCGCGTATCGTTCTTAGATGTTCGGGATGATCGGTGAATTCCCAGTTTAGCAGAATCTGCGATCGCACGATTTGTTTGACGAATTCCCGTTCATTTGTGTCGGGGCGATTTTTACTCCTAAGCCTTCTTGATAAATCCCCTAACCTAGGGAAACTCGCCGGATTTATCCTTAGAGGTTTACGGCTAAAATTATCGCGGAAATCGATAACTCGACTCCCCCCATCCTTGTCGATAATAGTGTCTAACTGAGAGTCACAGGACAGTTGTACCAAATGACACAATTTTTGGGTAAGAAAGGGTTGACCCCCTGTCCAATATAATATCGCTTCCAGCACTTTTCGTGGACGCTTAACTTTTCCTGCAAATCCTTGGCTTAAAATCAGGGCTTCATCTAGTTTAAACCCCCGTAATTCTATCGCTTTGCCAATATTAAACGGTGTTTTGGTTTTATCTTGGATTAAATCCGATGGGCTGGCGACTCCTAACAATGCAAAGGTTAAACGCTGATAGCGTTGCTTCGTATCTCGTCCATTATAGTAGGATCGAATTAAGGCAAAGAAATCATCGGTGGGAAAGGATAAATTTAGGGTACTGTCGATTTCATCAATAAAAATAACTAAATTTTTATTGATAATATCCAGCACAACCGCTTCAATAAACTCCCCCAACCGCTGTACAGGTGCTAAGGAGTCATGATCATCCCACCACCGTTTCCATTTGACGCGATTCGCCAGTCGTAATTCACTGACTAAACGAAAAGCAATTCCCTTATACCATTGTTGTTCATTTGCCTGACGCCCAATGCGAGTTAAATCAACTACCGCACAGGCAATTTCTTCGGCTTTCAGGCGTTTTTGGGTTTGCACTCGTAAACTAGATTTACCCATTTGTCGGGAATTTAGCACATAGCAGAATTCGCCAGCTTTTAATCCTTCATAGAGTTCTTTATCTGCTGAACGCCTCACATAGCTTGTCGCATTTGGGGGTAAGCTTCCGCCTACATGATAGTCATTTGTCATTTGTCATTTGTCATTTGTCATTCGTCATTTGTCATTTGTCATTCGTCATTCTCGTTCCCAGATATACCGTAGGGTGGGCATTGCCCACCAGATTTAAGTCAATGACATTCCTCTTAAGGGAATGCTATTGGGGAGGCTTCGCCTCCCGTCAAAGGCTAAAGCCATTACTACGAACCCTCCCAAAAATTCGCCAAGCGAGAACCAAAATAGTCACGATAAAGCTCACATCGCATCATTACCTGATTTCCAGTTAAATTCACCAGCCCAATACTTTCAAGCTGATAAGCAAGTTTGGAGGGTAATTTCACGCTATGGTTGGCTTCAATCACCTTTTTCAGCGCCGGAATCAAGGCTGGATTGTCCTGCAATTCACGCCAAATCTTTCGTAAATAACTCCCATAAATCCCTGATTCCGTCGCCGCTTCATTCAATAGCTGAGTTAAGGTCATTGTCCCCAAGGTTTGTAGCCCAATCAACGCTTGTTTAATTAAACCCGGATGTCCTCCCACCCGATTCATTAATAAATTCACATCAGCCTGACTTAATCCCTGTCCATGCTTTTGAGCTAACTCAGTCACCTGTTCGGCTGTAAATTCGGGTAGGGAAATCGTTATTCCCACATTAAACGGTGAGTGATTGATATCCAGCGGAATATAAGCTTCGGTCGAATGAGACACAATTAATCGAAGTTTTTGCCAATTATCAATAATTTTACTATCTTCATGCCATGCCCGCAGCATTCCAAAGAAATCTTGTGCAATAGGTAAATGCGTAAACAGTCGATCAACCGTGTCCAAACCCAAAACTAGAGGGCGATCAATTTGTTCTAATAAATAGTCCTGAAAATAAGCCGAACAGTTATCATTACTACTGAGATCCACATCCCAATAGTCCTGGAGTTGCAGCGGTTTTTGTAGCTGACGACTGACATTGACACACAACCAACGCAAAAATTGATCGAGATCTTGCACTACCGATTCTTCCGGTTGGCACAAGTTTAAATAGACTTTGTGATAGCCTTGTTGTTGAACGGAATTCAAAACCCTTGCCATTAACTCTGTCTTACCCATTTGTCGGGGTGCTTTAATCCGAATCAACGCACCGGGTTTAAAAAGAGTTTGATAGCATAGCGATTCAAACGGGGGACGTTCGACATAAGGAGAATTTGCGATTGGAGAGGGTGGACTTACAGTCGTTTTGTTCATCCCCATCGTGCCATTCCCTTGACAGAGAACATACCCCTTTTTCAACCAATCTCTGACAATCTTAAATTTTCCCTTTTTATCGGTATCAAGCTGAGGACAACTGGTGACTAAATGAGTATAAACTCCCTTTCCCAGTCGCCGTTGCAGCGTCACTTCACTAATATTCAAATCCTGTGCGACTTGGATATCAGAACGGGGTAAATTTCGCTCAGTAAACCGAACCAAGAAAGCTTGTCGCTCATCTTCTTCAAACAAATCATGAGCATCAGCGACTCGTTTTAGAAATGCATCCCACAACATATAGCAAATTCCCTGTAATAACTTGTAGGGGCAAGTTTAGCCTATAAATCGAGGATACCACCGATAACTTCTTCACAAAACCCGCCCTGACTCAAAACGGTGATACCTTTTGATACCTTTTGATACTTTTCGATACCTTTTGATACCTTATGCCAATTTCAGTGCTATGGGTTAGCGGACAAATTGATAGGTTGCGGGGGGTTAGGGCGAGTAAGTTTGCCCTTTAATAAGAGTAGTCTGAAAATCCACGAATTGGAGCTAGGCAAACCTAATCACGCCGGATTTCCCATTTACAAAGGACAAAGGCAAGATGACTGATGACGAATCTGAGTTTGTATCGGTTTATAAATAAAACGCAACCCCCTGTACACTATGCAGTATTCTAGTCGTAGGGTGCGTTAGCTAAGCGTAACGCACCGCATCAAACTTGAGTTTTTAGGGAAGTAGCTGTGCTAGGTTTAGTGCCTCAACTTAGCCGACAATGGTGACATCCTAGGATCATGTTACAGAAAGCAGACAATATCCAAGCTAACCCGATTTTAGTTTCGTTCCAAGGGATTAACCGACGTGTGTTGATAGGCTAAAGATCTGACTACAGCCCCGTCATTAAAACCAACATAATTTAGGGCTAAAGTTCCCTGACTACATACCAGTTTAAGGAGAAAATAATGTCTAATCGTAACATACCCTTAATTGGCGCAAAACTAATTAGTTTAACCGCTGCATTTGGCTTAATTTTTATCACAGGAGAAGCCGCCCAATCTGCCACATTACGAGCCTTAAATGAAGGCTCTGTTCTCAGTATCTTTGAAGAATGTCTCAACGATGGCGGCGCACTTGATCCTGGCAAAAAACCCAGACCAAAACCTAGTGATGACGCCCCCTGGGATCATAGTCAAGATTCCCCCAATGATGGCGTTGATGGCGATATCGTTGGCGGCAAAGATAATCGCTATGAACTCTACGGGATGTCTGTCAAGGAAACAGTTGATAGCATTTTAGTTGTCCTCAATGGCAATATGCCTTTAACTGGTGTAGAGGGAACTGGCGCGGATGACGGAAATACGGGTTGGGGTGATTTATTTATCAACTTGACTGAGCAAGACTTTACCACCGCCAGTGAAGCGGGTGATTTATTTGCCGTTCGTTTCTCTCCCAACAGTGATTCCGGCGCACCAGAAGTAGGTTTATACGCCAATGTCACCGCCAAAAGTGTTACAGGAGAAAACAATGGTTTTGGCAGCATAGAAGCCTATAATAATGCTGTGGTTACCCGAGATTGTATTCCCGGTTTATGTGAACCCAGTTTCGGGGATTTACCCGCCACAACAACCTATTTCGATCAAGGTCAAAGCCTCAACTCTATTGCATCAGGAGAGTTTATTGCCGATATTATGTATCTGAGTGATTCTGATTTAATAACGGCAGGTTATGACTTAAATCAGTTTGATGGCAACCACAATATTGCGTTTAAGTTTGACAAATCCGGTATTTGCGAACGGGATTACTGTGAATCTGTACCTGAACCGGGTACAGTGTTTGGGTTAGCCACTGTCGGCTTAATTTTTGCCAGTCAAATCCGCAAGCGTCGTCGGATGTAAACAAGTAGAGACGTTGCATGCAACGTCTCTACAACTTTTCGGTTGCACCCAGATTGAACTAAACCCGCCCCGATGCCCGATGTAGGTTTCTAGGCTTCCTGTGAAAAGTTAGAGTCTTGAGCAAAGTTTCCTAGTCGTCGTTAATGACAATTTCCAAGGAGGGATAAAGACCATGATTTTAATTCGGCAAATTGTCCAACAAGCGCTCATCAATGGTTATCTTAGCGTTGAAGCAGAAAACCAACTCCGGCAATTACTACAAACCACAAAATATGGTTTAGAAGACATCAACGCTTTTATGAAATTGCAACAAGCCGTAATTGCGGGAATGGTGAGGCAAAAGTCGCGAGAATTGAGCGCATAAACCTAGAAGCCAGGGTAGGGCGCAGGTTGGGAATAGGGCGCACGTCGGTCATTGGTGTCAACTTAAGAAAACTAATGCTGGCAAGGTTTTAATCTGTGTCTACAGCGTTTTCAAACTCGATGTGATACACCCAAACAAGAGCAGAACAGAGCTGTCCTAGAGTTGCTATACTCCACCGTGTTAGAAAGTGCTGTACGTGAGGTACACAGACAGATCCCAGGCTTCTTGGAGAAGCCTGGGATCTTGATTAATTCCCATGTTCCCAACTTTAACCCTAAACGGGCGACCCGAGTTCATTAAGTAGATACAATTGTTCATTAATGCAAACGGGTAACCCCTACAGGTTATTTCTCCCTGTCATCCCCACCGAAAGGATGCTGACCAACTGCCAGTTCTTGTTTACTCTGTCTCAAATTATGCCACAACTCTTTAATTTGTTTATAGGCAGCTTCGGGTTCAACTTTACCTGCGGTTTCTAAGTTGCAGATATAGTTTACCTTTTGGGCGAATTCCTGTAAATTGGCATTAAACACTAAATTTTCCGGCTTGACATCGCCGTAATAGCGACTGCGTGGATATAAAAACTCATCTCTATCGGTCATTTGGATCTCCTTTGATAAAAGTTATTGTCGATAAACTATAATCTAATTCCCCCTCGTGCAGTGCTGCGGAAATACTTGAGCAGCTTCGTAGATACGATGAAGCTGGAGGAGATATTAGCTGTTCAGTTATTTCTGCCTTCTTGCACTAGACTAACGCGGCGCAAGTTTCCCATCAGCGAAGTGGATCACACAGAATAATTAATGGTACAAATTTTTTAGACTCCCACCATCTACTATTGTAGTGAATTTGACCTCAACTACCCAGCATCGCCCTGGGGGACAGCCTGAAGTAGGGGTTTGGTCACCAAACCCCTACTGCACTATCCTGATTCAATGAATCTATCGAGCCAACTCTGATCATGTCTCAACCGCAAAAACTTTACGAAGGCAAAGCCAAAATCCTTTATCCGACGGAAGATCCAGAGATTCTCCTAAGCGTCTACAAAGATGATGCGACTGCCTTTAATGCCCAAAAGCGAGGTCAAATCGTCGGTAAAGGGGAAATGAATTGCGCGATCGCGGCTCACTTGTTTAAGTTTCTGGAATCTCAAGGCATTCGTACCCATTTCATTGACTGTCCCACTCCCAACCAGATGCGCGTCAAGCGGGTGACAATCTTGCCCGTGGAAGTTGTAGTCAGGAACATTGCTGCTGGGAGTCTGTGTCAACAAACTGGATTAGAGCTGGGCAAAATACTGCCCCAACCCTTGGTGGAATTCTACTATAAGAAGGACGAATTAGGAGACCCCTTGCTCACTCGCGATCGCTTATTACTCCTAGAACTGGCAACACCCGACCAACTCAACCAGCTAGAACAACTAGCATTACAAGTTAACCAGAGTCTCACCGCCTTTTTTCAAAGCTGCGGCATTACCCTGGTGGACTTTAAGCTAGAATTCGGCATTGATGCCAACCAACAGTTGCTCTTAGCCGATGAAATTAGCCCCGATACCTGTCGTCTGTGGAACCAAGCCGAAACTGATCCCCAACAGCGAGTCATGGACAAAGATCGCTTTCGTCGGGATCTCGGACAGGTTGAACAAGCCTATCAGCAAGTTCTAGAGCGAGTGCTAGCTCAAGACAGCAGAAAGTAGAAGGCAGAGGACAGAAAGCTGTAAGGTTTATGATGTCTGCTTTTTTATGTGCTTGTTAACGGGTGGGTATGGGATGCCAAGCTGTGCTAAAGGGACTTCATTGCTCAAGAGTAAGCGAGGTGATAAAAATCCTGGTATTTTGTCCTTTATCAGTTCAGTGATGACAGCTTAAGTTTAAGGTAACTAGAGATCAGGTTCTCAGTCAACTTAACCGAGTTTGTTCAGTAGCCGATCGCTCAACTGAGTAACAAGCAGTAAACAATGGATAAAAACTGATCGCAATCCTTGCAATCAACGTGGTGTGTGGACGTGTCAAAAAATCTGAGGATCATGCGCTTATCTCCTTTATTAACGGCAATTCTCGCTGTAACGGCTAGCATTGGTTTATCCAACTCCCCTAGCCATGGGCAAACGACTGACCAGCCTATCCTGGGATTTGACCCCGGTCAACGGGATAGGTTAAGAGAACATGAGAAAACGGGGACGCCAGAACACCCCGACGGAACAACTACTCAAAATTGGCTGAGTGAAGCACTCGATCAAACCGCAGTAGAAACGACTGATGCGGCAACAGACAGTCCGAGAAGTGAGACAGAATCGAACTCCGAGCCAATTCAGGAAAACCCAGCTACTCATCAAATTGAGCTGGGTTCAACGCCATTACCATTGGTCAAACCCACAAATCATGGGGGAGTTCATCACCAGGCTGTTTCTTCTTCTCGGTTCGCTCAAGTCATTGACGAACCTCCAATAGAAACGACCGAATCAGCAACAAAGAGTCCTAGAGGGGAGACAGAATCGAGCTCCGAGCCAATTCAGGAAAATCCAGCTACTCATCAAATTGAGCTGGGTTCAACGCCATTACCATTGGTCAAACCCACAAATCATGGGGGAGTTCATCACCAGGCTGTTTCTTCTCCTCGGTTCGCTCAAGTTATTGACGAAACGACAACAGAAACCAGCGAATTGGCAAAAGATAACCCTAGAAATGAGGCAGAATCAACCTCCCCGCCGATTCAGGTCAATTCGACACAATCAACAATTAACCCTACAACCCTAAATCATCTAGCCCTTCATGCCATAGCGACGCCAAGGGTGACGCCTACGCCTCCCCTAATTGCCCAAGTTCAAGTTCCGCCAACTGACGCACCAACGCCGCCCGCCAATCAGCCAGAACCACGAGTTCTGGTCTCAGAAGTCGTCATTGACTTTCAGGATTACACCGGACCCCAAGAGCGACTGGAAAACGAGATTTTTCGCGCCATTAGCACCCAACCCGGATTGGCAACCACTCGCTCTCAGTTACAGCAAGATGTGAATGCCGTCTTTGCCACAGGTTTCTTCAGAAGTGTGGACGTTGTACCCGAAGATACTCCCTTGGGTGTGCGGATTACCTTTGTGGTCGAACCGAACCCCGTACTGCGTCAGGTGGCGGTGAATACGGTTCCCCCAGCAGCCGAAGCGCGGGTTCTACCTCAGGAGGTGGTTGATCAGATCTTCCAAGAGCAATATGGTGAAATTCTTAACCTGAATGACCTGCAACAAGGCATTCAACGGTTAAACGACTGGTATCAAGAACAGGGATACGACCTGGCTCAAGTGGTTGATGCCTCAGATGTCAATGATGATGGCATTGTCACCGTGACTGTGGCAGAAGGTGTGATTGAAGAGATTGCCGTCCGCTATCTTGATGAAGAGGGAGAACCCATCCTGAATGACGAAGGTGAGCAAATTCGCTTACTCACGGCAGAGGATGAACCCATTGGCGGGCGTACTCGTCCCTTTATCATCACCAGAGAAATGCAACTCGATGAGGGGGATGTATTTAACCGCCAAATTGCTGAACGGGATTTGCGACGAGTTTTTGGTCTGGGACTCTTTGATGACGTGCGCCTCTCCTTTGCTCCGGGAACTGACCCCCGTCGAGTTGTGGTGGTGGTGGATGTGATTGAGAAAAACACAGGCTCCCTGGCGGCGGGGGCGGGAGTTAGCTCTGCCAGTGGCTTATTTGGTACAGTGAGCTATCAGCAACAAAACCTTGGTGGCAATAACCAAACCCTAGGAGCAGAATTCCAGGTGGGAGAACGCGCCCTGCTGTTTGACCTGCGCTTTACCGACCCTTGGATTGCTGGCGATCCCTTCCGCACATCCTACACCGTGAATGCTTTCCGCCGCCGCTCGATTTCCCTGATTTTCGACGGGGGTGAGAATGAGGTTGAACTGGACAATGGCGATCGCCCTCGTGTGGTGCGTACAGGGGGTGGAATTAATTTTACTCGTCCCTTATCCCGCGACCTCTATAGCCGTTCTGAATGGACAGCATCAGCCGGATTGGAATTTCAAAATGTGTCGATTCGGGATTCAGATGGTGATTTGAGTCCAGAGGATGAACTAGGTAACGATTTAAGCTTCAGTGGCGACGGTGAAGACGACCTGTTTACCCTGCAACTGGGGGCGGTGCGCGATCGCCGAAATAATCCCCTACGACCTACCAGTGGTTCTCTGCTCAGATTCGGTGTTGAACAGACGATTCCGATTGGTCAAGGGAGTATCTTTCTCAGTCGCCTGCGCGGTAGCTACAGTTACTATTTACCCGTAGAATTTACCAACTTTACCGAAGGAGCCGAATCCCTCGCCTTTAACGTGCAAGCCGGAACTGCGATTGGAGACTTACCCCCCTACGAAGCCTTTTCTCTCGGTGGTAGTAACTCAGTACGCGGTTACGATGAGGGAGAAGTGGGTTCAGGTCGCAGCTTTATCCAAGCTACCGCCGAATACCGTTTTCCGATTATCTCTGTGGTGGGCGGTGCTTTATTTGTGGACTTCGGCACTGATTTAGGCACAGGTGATGATGTACCGGGTGAACCTGCGATCGTTCGCGATAAACCTGGCACCGGCTTTGGCTACGGGATTGGTATCCGAGTCCAATCTCCCTTGGGTCCGATTCGTGTGGATTATGGGTTTAATGATGAGGGAGAAAGCCGTCTCCATTTCGGTATTGGAGAACGCTTTTAACGGTTGAGGGAGATGGGGAAGATGGGGGAGATGGGGGAGATGGGGGAGATGGGGGAGATGGGGGAGATGGGGAAGATGGGGAAGATGGGGAAGATGAGGGAGAAGATTCCCAATCAACAATGAACCATGAACAATCAACGAATGACGAATGACGAATGACGAATGACAAATGACAAACTACACTTTGGGTGCTGCTTTTGAACGATCAGGGATTGGATTGCACAGTGGGATTACTACCACTGTTCGCGTCTTGCCTGCTGCGGCTGGGATGGGACGTTATTTTGTCCGAGTTGACTTGCCAGGAAAACCTGTGATTCCAGCGCGAGTGGAGGCTGTCTCTACTACGATGCTTTCGACTCAGTTGAGGGCGGGAAACGGTGAGACTTCTGCCGATTCCGAGGTGACGGTGAGAACCGTCGAACATCTCCTCGCCGCCCTCGCTGGGAGTGGAGTGGACGATGCTTGTATTGAAATTGACGGATCAGAAGTTCCCCTGTTGGATGGTTCGGCGTTGGCTTGGATTAAAGCAATTCAGGAGGTGGGGATGGTTGAGAGTCAACCTCCTCAAACCTCGTCTCCTTTCCCTCCCCTCTCTTCCCCCATGTCTGTTGAGGAACCCATTTGGGTTAATCAAGAGGATGCCTTTGTCGCCGCCTTACCCGCACCGATGACTCGATTTACCTACGGCATTGATTTTGAGAACCCAGCGATTGGCAATCAATGGCATAGCTGGACACCGGAACAGGAGCATTTTGCTGACGCGATCGCACCAGCACGAACTTTTGGTTTAGCCAACCAAGTTGACCAATTACGCGATCGCGGTTTAATTAAAGGCGGTAGCTTGGAAAATGCCTTAGTTTGCGGTGATCACGGATGGTTGAATCCTCCCTTGCGATTTTCAAATGAGCCAGTGCGTCATAAACTTTTAGATTTAGTAGGGGATTTGAGTTTATTGGGGAAATTTCCTGTCGCTCACTTCCTCGCCTACAAAGCCAGTCACAATCTGCATATTCAATTGGCGAGATTACTGGCTCGGCAAATCGGCGCTTGGGATGTCAGTCGTCAATCATCAGCCGTCATTGGCACTTGATCACCACTGGCAACTGAACGCTAGCTCATCCAAGTTCCTTGTGCAGCACGGGAAAATAAGTGATCAGTATTCAATCAGCTTGAACTCTGGATGAGTTGACTGATTCACTTAACGGGTCACTGCTCCCTGCTCATCGGTACTCATTTTTACCCTAATTTACTCATGTCTACCTTGATTGACGTTAACACCCACGATGATTCCACCGACAATACAGACCCAACTCAGTCTGAGTCATCAACCAAAACAATTTTCACGGTTGAAGACATTCATAAAATCCTGCCTCATCGTTATCCGTTTGCTTTAGTTGACCGAATTATTGAATATGTTCCTGGAAAGCTAGCGGTTGGCATCAAGAATGTCACGTTTAATGAGCCTTATTTCCAAGGGCATTTTCCGGGACGACCGATGATGCCAGGGGTGATGATTGTAGAAGCCATGGCTCAAGTTGGTGGCATTGTCTTAAAACAAATGGCTGACGTGGATGACGCCTTATTTGTTTTTGCCGGAATTGACAAAGTTCGCTTTCGCCGTCCTGTCGTACCAGGCGATCAACTGATAATGACGACGGAACTCGTCTCCGTCAAACGCCGTCGTTTTGGAAAGATGCAAGCTCGTGCAGTCGTTGACGATCAGCGAGTTGCAGAAGGGGAATTGATGTTTTCTTTAGTTGAATAGCTCCCAATTGCGCTATCCCGAATTAGGGTTAGCGCTCCCGGATTCCTTATCCTGTCGCACTTAAAAATAGAGAAGCGTCGGTATAGATGATCATACCTGAAATTTATGCGATCGCTTAACCTTACATTTAATCCTAAAACCCTCACAAATGACAAATGACAAATGACGAATGACGAATGACAAACTCACCCTGTTCACCACTCAAATAGGATCGCTATATGGCAACAACACTGATTCATCCTACTGCTGTAATCCACCCTGGTGCCCAACTGCATCCGACAGTTCAAATTGGTGCTTATGCGGTCATTGGCGATAATGTAAAAGTGGGTTCACAGACGAAGATTGGGGCACATGCGGTTCTAGAAGGACCGACCGAAATTGGCGCGAGAAACCAAATATTTCCTGGGGCAGCTATTGGCTTAGAACCGCAAGACTTAAAATATGATGGCGCACCAAGTTGGGTCAGAATTGGTGATGATAATCGGATTCGGGAATATGTCACCATTAACCGAGCAACGGGTGCAGGAGAAGCCACTATTATTGGCGATCGCAATTTGTTGATGGCTTATGTTCACGTTGCTCACAATTGCGTGTTAGAAAACTCAGTGATTATCGCCAATGGAGTCGCCTTAGCGGGTCATGTTCATATTGAAAAAAAAGCAACCATTGGTGGTGTTTTAGGCATTCATCAATTTGTCCACATTGGGCGTCTGGCAATGGTTGGCGGAATGAGTCGTATTGACCGAGATGTACCCCCTTATATGTTAGTAGAAGGCAACCCCGCACGAGTGCGATCGCTCAATTTAGTTGGTCTCAAAAGAGCGGGAATTAACGGCGAGTCCCTGGGAGACTTAAAAAAGGCATTTCAGACACTCTATCGCTCTGATTACACCTTCAATCAAGCCCTAGAACAACTCCATCTAATATCTGAGCATGAACAGGTACAGCACCTACGCTTATTCTTAGAGCGATCGCAATTACCTGGGCGGCGTGGTTCGATTCCAGGGCGTCGTTTTCATCATAGTCAAGACACGGAGAAGTGTTAAGTGTTGACCCTTCACTTCGCTCAAGGGAACCTGGTTTGTAGTAGTGCTATATCCTTTGAAATGGTGCGTTACGCTGCGCTAACGCACCCTACACCTGTGACAAATGACAAATGACGAATGACAAATGACAAATGACAAATGACAAATGACAAATGACGAATGACTAAAAAAACAATTTTTATCAGTACGGGTGAAGTCTCTGGTGATTTGCAAGGGGCAATGCTAATTGATGCCCTTAAACGTCAAGCCACGCAACAAGGAATAGAGTTAACTATTGTGGCATTAGGGGGCGAAAAAATGGCGCTTTCTGGTGCTAAAATATTAGGAAATACTACAGATATTGGCTCAGTCGGACTATTAGAATCTTTGCCCTTTGTTCTGCCTACCTTAACCATTCAGCGTCGCGCTAAACAATACCTTAAACATAATCCTCCAGATTTAGTAGTCCTGATTGACTATATGGGACCCAATCTCGGTATTGGCACATTTATTCAGCGTCAGCTTCCCCACGTTCCTGTGGTGTATTACATCGCCCCCCAAGAATGGGTTTGGTCACTCTTTCCCCACAATACAGCCACAATTGTGGAAATGACGAACAAACTCTTAGCGATATTTCCCGAAGAAGCCCGTTACTTTGAAAAAAAAGGGGCATCGGTGCATTGGGTGGGTCATCCCTTGGTCGATCGCATCCAATCCTATCCCAGTCGGGAGCAAGCGAGGGCGGCGTTAGGGATTAAACCCGATCAAACCGCGATCGCGCTTTTACCCGCCTCCAGACATCAAGAAATCAAATACATGATGCCAATTATCTTTTCCGCCGCCCAGCAGCTTCAGGAGAAGTTATCGACTTGTAGAGACGTGCCATGGCACGTCTGGGAAGCAGGGGGAGATCAGTCAACAGTCAATTGTAGGGGAGGGTTTAGCCACTCAGATAAGCTTGTCACTGATAACTTATCAACAAAACCCGCCCTTATTCAAAAGTCAAAACTTCCCCAATCCTCAATCCCCAATTCCCAATCCCCAATCTTTTGGATTCCCCTATCTCATCAAGCCTATCGAAAACCGATTGAAAAAGCGATAGAAGACTATGGACTTCAGGCGACGTTAGTGACAGAAAAAACTGAGGAGGTACTCACCGCCGCTGATTTAGCGATTACCAAATCCGGTACAGTAAATTTGGAATTAGCGCTGCTGAATGTTCCCCAGGTCGTATTTTATCGTGTGAGTCCGTTAACCTACTGGATTGCCCGTACTTTCCTCAACTTTTCCATTCCCTTTATGTCACCGCCAAACTTAGTGGTGATGCGTCCCATTGTGCCAGAGTTACTGCAAGCGGAGGCTACGCCAGAAAACTTGGTTCGAGAAGCTATGGAACTTTTGTTCGATCCCCAGAAACGTCAACAAACCCTGACAAATTATCAACAAATGCGTCAATTATTAGGGGAAGTCGGTGTATGCGATCGCGCGGCGTTAGCGATTCTCCAGCTAGTTCACCCCGTAGGTTTGTAGTAAGCGCTTTAGCGCTTCTAGTGGCGAAACCCAACATGACCAAGGTTTTCCTTGGGTTGAGCGAAGTCGAAACCCAACCTACAACTGTTAAAATGGGCGCACGCCATGCGCCCCTACAATTCTAATCTTTTGAGGAAATCTGCCGTCTGTGTAGGGGCGGGTTAACCTTATCTGGAAAACCTCTCTCCAAACCTCTCTCCTGCAAGGAGAGAGGCTTTGAATTCTCCCCCTTCCGTGCAACAAAAGCGAAGCATCCTCTGGCTTCCCCCATGGAACAAAAAGCGAAGCATCCGTTGGCTTCCCCCTTTTGATGGGGGACGGGTGGGGGATCTAACACGGGGGACGGAAGGGGGATCGAAAAGGGGGAATGAGGGGGATCTATCAAGGGGGTAATCGACCCCGATTTGGTATAAATTAGGTATTCCCCGTTTCCTGTTCCCGTTGAGGAATTGAGGTATCCCCATCTAAAATCACCTATGAACTCATCCCAGCAATCTTGCCCGTTTTGTGCGGGGTTAATGATTACTGACCCCCAATTCTTTGTCGGGCGGCGAGAAGAATTGGATTTTATTACCTCGCGTCTGGTTAATATTCAACCCACAAGTATTAATGTAGTGGGAGAACATCGGATTGGTAAATCATCGTTACTTTATCACTTTTTTCAGACCTACGAACAACGAGTACAGGGGGCTGGCAAAAATTCGGGGGATTATGTGGTCGTTTACTTATCATTGCAAGCTGCACAATGTCGAAAAGAAAGCAGTTTTTATCAGGCTATTGCCCAAGCGTTACTCAATCGTCCAGTGGTACAAACGAATCCGGCTTTAGCGACACCGTTACAAGGGGGGACACTAGACCGACAGGGGTTTTCAATAGCAATTGAGGCTTGGCAAGCGGAGAATGTTTTACCTGTGTTGTGTTTGGATAAGTTTGAGGAAATTTTAGCGAAACCGGATCAGTTTACCGATGATTTTTATGATAATTTGCGCTCGTTAATGGATTGCAATGCGTTAATGTTGGTGATTGCTTCCTATCGAAATTTGGATGTTTATAAACGTAAGTATCGATTCCTGTCCTCGTTTTTTAATCTGGGTCAAGTTTTGCCTGTGGGCGGAATTACGGAAACCGAAGCAACGGATTTGATGCGCTTACCGGAACATAAAATACCGGGGGCGACGGCGGCGTTGAGTCCAGAACGGCAGAAACTAGGATTGGCTTGGGGTGGACGACATCCTTTATTATTACAATTAGCAGGATTGTGGTTATGGGAGGCGCAACAACATAGTCGTCCTGATGAATGGGCGAGGCAAAAGTTTGAACAGGAAGCCCAACGGGTTCCTCATTCAGGGGTGACAAAGCGGCGGTTAAAGCGTCCGGTGCGTTTGTTGTTGTGGTTGCCGATGAAATTGGGGCGGATGGCGCGATTTGTGGGGGATAAGTTGGATGATACGAGTAATTTGATTGCGGGAACGGTTATTTTAATTGTGGCGATTTTGGTTGTATTGAAGGTGGTGCCGTTTGAGGAGTTATTACAGCGCGTTAAAAATGCGGTTGGGGGATAAAAGCCCTGAATTGAAGTAAAAGTACTGAATTAAAGATAAAAGCCCTGAATTAAAGTCCTGAATTAAAGATAAAAGCCCTGAACTAAAGTTCGGGCTAAAAGCTAAAACCCGTTAAAACGGGTTCATATTTTGTCCTGTTGTGTTGAAATTGTTTATAGTAGGCACTAAGTTATACCCTTTTGCTACGGTGATTAAAATCGCTGTTACACTTGCCTTTCGTCCGCCTACACGGACTGGGTTATAAGGGAGATGGCTAACCCGGATTGGGTATTACCCAGTAAGCTAAAGCTTACTTGAGCTTGGGTTCCGGAAATTTATTTCCCGGCTATACAAGTTGGCAACATGTCATTTAAGTTATTACCACGCCTTTTAAATTAACAATATTGAACTTGAAGTTTATCTCATGCGTTCATACTCTACTCTTCCAGGAAGCCTAATTATAAGTTTCGCGATCGCACTAATTATACTACTCATCAGATCCCTGGGAGGACTACAGCCTTGGGAACTCAGCGCCTATGACCAAATGATGCGATCGCGACCAAAAGAGCAACCAGATAAACGTTTATTGCTAGTGAAAATAACCGAAGCTGATATCAAGAACTACGGCTATCCTTTATCTGATGACGTGCTAGTCAAATTATTGCAGAAACTGGAATCAATGCAACCGCGAGTGATTGGCTTAGACATCTATCGAGATAACCCAATTCATGATCGCGACGCACGGCGAGTATCATCCACAGATTTACCCACCTATCTGCGTCAAACCAATCGGGTGATTCATATCTGTAAGGTTAGCAGTGAAAGCGATAAAGGAACCGCGTCTTTCCCCGATATTCCGTGGCAAAATCTCGGCTTTAGTAATGTAGTAGTGGACAGCAAAAACACCGAAACTGGTCTACTACGCCGCCAGCTATTATATCAAAACGTCCCTTCAACCTCACCTTGTCCCACCCCCTACGGCCTTAACATTCAACTCGCTTTTCGCTATTTAGCCGCCGAGAATATATTACCCACATTTACCGCCGAAAATGGCAACTTGCAGCTTAAGGATGTTATTTTTGCCGATTTAAAACCTCGTGCTGGAGGTTATCAACGCTATGATTTTAAAGGTCAACAAATCATCCTTAATTACCGTGCGGTTCAACCCATCGCGCAATCCGTGACATTAACCGAAGTTCTCCAAGGTAAAATTAATCCCCAATGGGTCAAGGATCGGGTTGTATTAATTGGCGTTACTGCTACCAGCATGAAAGATAGTTTCTTTACCCCTTACGGAGAAATGCGAGGATTAGAGATTCAGGGGCATGGGGTGAGTCAGATTCTCAGTGCTGTACTTGATGGACGACCCCTGATTTGGGTTTTGCCAGCATGGGTAGAAATACTCTGGATTATTGCTTGGGCGCTGATAGGGGCAAGTTTGAATTGGAAAATACGTCATCCTCTAATTTTAGGCTTAAGTGCAATTCCTTTACTCGGTATACTATTTGGTATCGGCTTTTTTATTCTTTCCAGCTTTGCCGGATGGATTCCAGTTGTACCTGCGGCTTTAGTCTTAATTGGAATGCAAATGGTCGGTGTTTTTCTGCGACTACCTGAGTTTATCATGGTCTCTAGAGTCGCAGGTGTTCTTAAACAGTGTCGAACTCCTGGAGATATTGCCGCAATTGCTAATCAATTAGCCTGGATTCCTTCACCGCCTCCAAGAGTCTTTGGATTTATCGTTCCCCAGTTTTTAGAAGTCAGTCAAAGCGCCCAATCAGTTCGAGAAGCAACCTCATCTTATCGTCAATATGAATTTCTCGGTCGTTCTATCTCTCAACTACATCGTTTACAAGATAGTTTAGCTTTCAATAGAGATGCCCAGCAAGTCAATCGGCTAGAAAAAATTGCTCAACAATGGCTGAAAATCTTACAAACCGCCCAACAAACCCTAGCAGAACAAGCCAAACGTTCTGCCGAAATTCCCCAAGTTTACATTGCAGGCGCTTCCCTAAATCCTGATGATGCCAAAACCCGATTTAAAGGGCGCCAAGACATCTTCCGAGAAATCGAAACCCTGGTATTTTCCGCTCAACCTCCTATCCTATTACTCTACGGGGGACGACGCACGGGCAAAACTTCAGCCTTAAAATATCTCCCCCAGAAAGTTGGTTCAGAATTAATCCCCTTACTCATCGACTTACAAGGCGCAGCTACCGCCACCACCTTAAAAGGATTAGCTAATTACCTCGCAGAAGAAATCGTCAAAGCTGCCAAAAAATCCCGCAATTTTGACCTCCCTTATCCTAATCCCCAACAACTCGCCCAGGAACCCTTTCTCACCCTACAAACCTGGCTAGAAAAACTAGAACGCATCGCCCCCAATAAACGTTTTCTCCTCTGTCTGGATGAATTCGAACGCCTCAGCGAACTTATCGCCACAACCAATAGCCGCATTCCTCTCAACTTCCTGCGCCACGTTTTACAACACCGTCGCCAATGGATTCTTCTATTCAGTGGTTCCCACACTCTAGACGAACTCGAACCCTATTGGAGTGATTATTTAATTAATACCCGTTCCCTGCGCGTTTCCTATCTGCAAAAACCTGAAGCCGAGGAATTAATTGTCCAACCGATCGCAGATTTTCCTAAAATCTATGAATCCCTTACCGTGAGCCAAATTATCCAAGCCACGCGCTGTCAACCTTATCTAGTTCAACTCCTTTGTACCGTTATCGTGGATCACCTGAATCGGGAGAAACGGCGACTGGCTACCCCCGATGATGTCCAAATCTGTATTCCCATCGCCATAGAAACAGGGGGGATGTACTTTCGAGAATTATGGACAAGTTTAAGTGAACCTGAACAAGACTTCCTGGAATATCTAATCACTGAAGAAACTCCCCATCCCCAGAATAAATCCACTGTGCGCCGTCTCATCCGCAAAGAAATATTGGAAAAGAGGGGAGATTGTTATCGGTTTCAAGTTCCATTGGTGGAGAGATTTATTACCCAGGTGGTGACGGAAGAGTGAACCCGGATGAAGCAGGAATCGTAGGGGCTTGGTTGTAGGGGCTGGGAGGCATTTCACCCTCATCCCCTAACCCCTTCTCCCACCCCCCTCGTTCCCCCTGACAGGTGTAGGTTTTTTACTTTAGGGTGGGGATAAGACAAGGGAGACAAGGAAGGAAAGTAGACAAGGAAGAGAAGAATTGTATAGCTCAAGAAGTATTCGGAGTAAAAACTGTTCGTGGAAATAAACCATTTA